>JADHUD010000058.1 GCA_016784705.1 Spirochaetia bacterium
CAAAGCCCCGACCACGAGGTGCGTGAAGAGGTACTTGCTTGTCACTATGTCCGGATTCGGGAAGGTAATGAAGGTGAAGCACGTATCCTGGTTGTGGAGCATGACGGGACCGAAAGCCCATTGGCTGATCTGCTCAGTGAATCAGAAATTATCGTGAATGGAACCCTGCAGGAACCGGATAATCCCATCATTTTTGTGACAAAAGATGAAATGTCCTGTCTCAAGCCAGGTTCTCTGATTATTGATGTCAGCTGCGATGAGGGTATGGGATTCTATTTTGCCAAACCTACATCATTTAAAGAACCTATGTTTAGAATTGAACAGGTAGATTACTACGCTGTGGATCATACACCAAGTTATTTATGGGAAAGCGCCTCCCGGGCAATCTCTGCCGCCCTTATTGTCCATCTGCCGACTGTGCTGTCGGGGTATGCTGGTTGGCAGCAAAATGAGACAATTCGTCAAGCAGTGAATATTGACGCCGGTGTTATTAAAAAACCAGATATTTTATCATTTCAGAATCGTGAAGCGGTTTATCCCCACGCTCAGATTAACCAGACTGATAAGAGGACGAATTAAAGGTTCAGGGAATATTGGATCAGGTAGTAGTTTCATCAAAGGTTGTCGAACGGCACCAAAGATTGGTACGGACTCGGTCCTGTTTCAGTACTTCCGGATTTTCAGCGCAAGGGCACTGAAAAGACTCTTATACAAGAGGGGTTATTACGCTTGAAAAATTTCAAAGCGAAAGGGTGCTGCCTGGTCGGGCATCCAGAATACGTATTGAAATTAAAAAAGATTCATGATATAGTGCAATACATATTACAGTAACGGTGGTTGCAATTGAAATTCTATAATAGAGAACAAGAATTAAATATCCTCAACGATATATACAAACAGTGTCATGATTCGTATGGTAAAATTACAGTAATAACCGGCCGAAGACGTATAGGAAAAACTCTATTAGCAAAAAAATATGCTGAAGATAAAGATCATTTATATTTGTTTACCAGTAAAAAAGCTGAAAAACTTATTTGTGATGAATTTCTTATAGAGTATGAAGATTTTATTCATGAAAAGCATATAGGAACAATTGATAGATTTTCTGCATTATTTGAACTTCTGTTAAAGTTAGGGACAAAGAAAAAATATGTCTTAATTATTGATGAATTCCAGGAGTTTAAGAATATTAATAAAAGCACCTTCTCCGAAATTCAGAAACTTTGGGACGTGTATAAATTTGAAACTCATGTACATGTTGTTTTTATTGGTTCTATTTATTCATTAATGACTGAAATATTTCAAGATGAGAAAGAACCACTATATGGAAGAGCTGATAGAATTCTCTACATCAAACCATTTAAACCAACTACTATAAAAGAGATTTTAGAGGACTATAATTATTATTCCGAGGAAAATTTATTTTATAATTATTTGATAACCGGAGGTGTTCCCCGTTATCAGGAACTATTATATGAAAATGGAAACTTTACTAAAGAGAATATTATAAATCAGATTTTTCAAAGAGACTCATTTTTTATCGAAGAAGGAAGATCACTATTAATTCAGGAATTCGGTAAAGAATACGGTATATATTTTTCTATCTTAGAACTCATTTCAACTGGAAAAACATCACGTTCAGAAATTGAATCTATATTGGGAAAAAGTGTTGGTGGTTATCTAGAGCGGCTTGAAAAGGAGTATGATGTTGTCGTGAAAGTGAAACCGATCGGAGTCAAGAAGGATTCTAGAAATCAAAAATATACAATCAAAGACAATTTTATACGTTTCTGGTTTAGATTCATTTATAAAAATATGACCATTATTCAAAATGAAAGATTCGACTATATAAAAAAGCTGGTTGAGAGAGATTTATCTACTTATGCTGGGCCAATACTTGAAAAATTATTTATTGAAATAATGAACAACTCACAAAAATACGGACTAATCGGAACATATTGGGAAAGAGGAAACGTAAACGAAATAGATATAATTGCTGTAGACGATTTATTACGAGAAATATATTTTGCTGAGGTAAAACTCAACAAAGATAAAATCAAAATGATTAAACTTGAAAATAAAACAAAAAAAATTCTACAGAAATATAATGGATTTAATGTAATATATGAAGGTTTATCAATTGCTGATATTGATAGAAAAATACGAGAGAACAATACTCCCTGCAGTACCTGACTCTCATTACTCGTAAAATCTTGCTTTCAGGAGAGCCTTTCTTGTACTGCTCTTGCATATATTTTTTATAGCAGCCTTACTGCCTGCTGTAGATGTGGAAATGGTAAATTGAATTCATGGTACCTTTAACGATTCCTACTTGCCATTTACATCCCACCGGAGTTGTCTCTCCTTAAGGTTTGACTAGAACCTTTATGGCACCGGAAGTATTATCCAAACAGGTTTCTAATGCTTGCTGCAGATCATCAAGTTTGAATGTATGAGTAATCAGCTCATCCAGTTTGATCTCTTTTGCAATACCAAGAGCTGTGGGAAAATCCCAGCAATACCCCTGAGAACCCTGAACTTTGATTTCATGAGTAACAAAACGGGATACCGGAATAGTTACATCCGGGTTTTCAAATATACCAAGAATTGTGGCCAATCCATTTTTACGCAATCCCAACATTGCCTGAAGCAAGGTGTCCTGTACCCCGACACATTCAAAACTTTTATCTGCTCCTGAACCGTTTGTTATCTCATTAAAGCTTACATATGGATCTGTTTCTCGTGAATTTATTACAGCTGTAGCACCGAGAGTTTTAGCCATAGCCAGTTTTCGGGAGGAAAAATCAACCACAACAACTTCTGCAGCACCCATTTTTCTGCAGAGAGCTGTAATCAGGAGTCCGATAGAGCCTGCTCCAAGTACAAGAACCTTCTCGCCGAGTTTAACATCTGCTCTCTTTACAGCATGGACTGCTACAGAAAGAGGTTCAATAAGGGCGGCAGTATCATAGGAAAGATGGGAGGGTAAAACATATACACGGTCGGCATCTACGGTGATATAATGTGCCATTGCACCGTCTCCATTGCGGTATGTGTAACTTATCTTTTCACAATATCCATAATTTCCCGTCTTGCAGGCACTGCATTCACCACAGGTCAGTACGGGTTCCACTGTTACCCGGTCCCCGGCTTTTAGTGTTGAAACAGACGTTCCGACAGCAACGATATCTCCTGAAAATTCATGCCCGATAGTAACCGGCAGAGGAGCGGAGGGGTGCTTTCCTTTAAAAATATGTAGATCACTTCCGCAGATTGCGCTTGATACTATTTTTATCAAGACCTGATCTGGCGTAAGTTCTTTGACATCACAGCTGATAAAATCGACCTTGCCAGGTTCGATTACTCTTCCGATTCTGTTTAAAAATTTCTCCATCAAAAACTCCATCACGTAAGAACTGATAGTATAGCAGCTAATCCCAGAACACTAATCCCAGAACACCGTTGCCCCGTTATGCGCTGAGGTTGTATTCTTTTTGTAAAGTTTCAGCCACCCCTTAGCTTCCTTTTCCAAAGGAATCCACCCTTTTTTCCGTTCAGAAAACTCTGAATCAGAAACTTCAACATTCAGGATTCTGTTCTCGATATCAATATTAATGATGTCCCCATCAGTAATATAAGCAATATTCCCGCCTTCATAAGCCTCGGGAGAGACATGGCCGATGGCTAATCCACCTGTTGCTCCTGAAAATCGCCCGTCTGAAACCAGAGCTATCTTAGTACCGAGATTTTTTCCAAGAACTGCAGCCATAAAGGTTTCCATATGCGGCATTCCCGGAGATCCTTTCGGACCCTCGTATCGTATAACTACAACATCACCTGCCTGAATCTGATCTTTTAAGATAGCCTCCCACGCCAGATCCTGAGAATCATACACTTTAGCAGGCCCCGTAAATTTCCAGGCCTCCTTTTCAACAGCAGAAAACTTGACGATGGCACTATCCTCAGCAATATTTCCGGAAAGTACTGCTAGACCGCCCTGTGAATTAATTGGATTGGAGACAGGTCTGATAACTTCTTGGTTGGTATTGGTTGATTTTGCTATTTTATCAGACAGCGTTCCGAACATACCTGCAGCAGCAGCGTTAATTTTTCCGGCAAGGGCTAATTCTTTCACGACAGCTCCTAGACCTCCGGCTTCGGAGAACTCCTTCATGGTGTAGGACGGGTGGTTTGGATAAATAGCACTGATAACAGGAACTTCCCTGCTGATTTTATCAAAAAGATCAACTGATATATTGAATCCTCCCTGTTTTGCAATTACCGGAATATGAAGAATTGAATTAGTTGATCCGCCTGTTGCCATCATATATCTCACAACATTTTCCATAGTATCCTGAGTGATGAGATCTAACGGTCTGACCTCTTTTTTCACAATTTCGACAATTTTTTTTCCTGCTGCTTTCGCCATATCATGCCATTCCGGAGTCTGAGACCTTACACTGGCATTTCCATCCGGGGAGAAGCCCAGAATCTCTGCAGCTGCACACATCGTATTTGCTGTACCCATGAACGGACAGGCTCCAGGAGAGGGGCATGCATTTTGCACTATATCCTTGTATTCATCTTTTGAAATACTTCCCTCTATATATGCTGCATAAGCCTGCTTAGTATGAGTTAGAGTGATCATTTTTCCGTTATGAGATCCGGTAGCCATGAATCCGCCTGTAAACATAACTGATGGAATATTTACCCTGAGCGCTCCCATCAGCATACCTGGGACAATTTTATCGCAGCTTGCCAGCATGACTATACCTTCAAGCATATTCAATTCTGCCAGGGTTTCTACTTCTGATGAAACCATATCCCGGGAGGGCAGGGTATATCGGTCACCTGGAGTATTGGAGCACATTCCATCACAGATTCCGGTTACCGGCAGTTCCAGGGCGAGCCCGCCTGCAATATAAATTTCCTCTTTAATCTCATCTATGACATCTTTGAATGGATAGTGACCGGGATTCATTTCGTTCCAAGAATTCAAGATGCCGATTACTGGTCTTTTAACATCTTTATTGTTCAATCCCATCGCATATAATAATGCATTTCTATGGTCAAGTGATTCTTCATTCCATTTCCGTATCATTGTTATTTCCTTTTCAAAGTTACTAGTATTTTTGTAAGAGATGTATCGCAAATCCGCCTATTTCCAGTTTCAAATATATTACAATTAATTTTCCACTTGAATCATATTTACTTGAGTCTGGGTCGAATTCAAAACCTCTGCTTTCCAATAAAGATTTTGCTTTCTCAATGTCGTTTGTTGCAACAGCTATATGGCCGCAGGTGCCGCGGCTGATGCCGTTTTTCATCAATTCAATGGAAGGTCCGGCATAGACAGAATCTTTTCCGTCTGTAACTCCTAAATCAAATAAACTGTTGAATAATTCAGCGTTCTGTAAAGCTGTGCTGGAATCTTTGCAATTAATGCCTATATGATCGATTCCTTTGAATAGTGCCTTCTCACACATACACACCCCTTGGTAGAAAATATTCTTTTTAGTTGCATGCAATTTAACGTAATAATTACATGGGAACCGATTGATTGTCAAGCAATTTGTATACCAAATGGCCAATGGCCAATGGCCAATGGCCAAGTAATCAAGTGGCCAAATGGCCAAATGAACATCCATATGAACTCAACGGAATCCGAAAATCACCTAAAAATGCTTTCTCAGCAGGATAGAGGTATTTTGAGCCGTTTTTGCAGTAAAATACGTATCGCTTGCTTAGGTATTATCACTTTTTTATTGAGAATATCCAGAAATAATTTGTTCACAAATAGTATGAATTATTTCTTGACAAATTCCCAGGTACATGTATAATATATTAATTGTTGCATGCAACATTAAAACTCACTACAATTAATGGAGGAAGAAATGAAAAAAGGATTATTGGTTCTAATGATTCTGGCTCTCGTTATGCCCGTATTTGCAAATGGAGTTCAGGAAGAGGGTGCATATCCTGAGAGAGATGTTACCGTTATTATTCCATGGTCAGTCGGCGGAATGACTGATGTTTTGACAAGACCCATTGCATCATGGTTGGAAAAGGATTTAGGAGTCAATTTTATCGTAGAAAATAAAACTGGCGGAAGCGGTGTTGTAGGATCTATGTTGGTGGAAAATAGTGTAAATGACGGTTATACTATTGGAACAACATCAATGTCCACAGTATCAGCAAAATATGTCTCCCCCGTTTACCCGGATATTCACAATGTTGAACTGATATCTCAGGTTATTACCATCCCTGCTGCAGTAACAGTTAATGCAGACAGCCCCTGGCAGACTCTTGAAGAGCTTATAGCTTTTGCCAAAGCTAATCCCGGCTCACTGAAAAATGCGAATTCGGGAATTGGAGCAAGTGCTTTTATCTATGCTGCCAGCTTTGGTGCGATTACTGGTATCGAAATGAATCATATTCCTTATGCCGGGTATGCTGAAGGTGTTACCGCTTTATTAGGCGGACATGTTGACCTGACAAATATTCCTCTTCCTGATGTTGCTCAGCATGTACAATCCGGAACTCTCAGAATGCTGGCAGTTGCATCTGCAGAACGGCATCCTGACTTTCCCGATGTTCCCACTTTAAAAGAAAAGGGTTACGACATTGTTCTTGGAAACTATTCCGGATTTGTAGCTCCTAAAGGTACCGATGCTGAAAAGATTAAAATTCTGGATGATGCAATCGGAAGATGCCTTCAGGATCCTGCAATCAGATCATTCCTTCTGAAAGCTGGGTATCAGCCTCTTTACAGCAACCGTGTAGAGTTTGCTGCTGTTGTAGCAGATGCAGAAGCACAGTTAGAATATCTTGTAAATGAACTTGGAATAGAGTTTGTAGATGACTAAACGCTAATCCCCAATCTCCCCTATGTATCAGACAGAGATGATAGGGGAGATACTTTTCTATTCTGTTGTAAAGCATAAAATAGTATAGATTTATCCCATTTATTCAATATAATATTTAGTAGTAGTAAACCTAATCCAGGCTATATTCGTTATAGTGCAATTCAGGAGTATCAGAACCAATGAAAAAGAAAGATTTAGCAGCTGGTATCGTTTTTTTATTTTTTGCAATAATTCTATATGCCAATGCTTCTACCTATCCGGTGAAAGAAGGAGGCTCTGTTGTACTGAGCCCGGGCTTTTACCCAAAAATTCTGGCAATATTAATGGGGGGGCTTTCAGTGCTTTCTCTGTTTACTACGCTGAAGAAATGGAACACAGAGGAGGATTGTCCTGCAAAGGAGAAAAGACCCTTATTCAAAACCCGCGGAGGAAAGTTGTTCCTGTTAACGATACTTCTTTTGATCCTGTATCCCTTCACACTCAAATTTTTGGGATTTGCAACAGCGGCATTTCTTTTCATCTTTGTACTTATTACGGCTCTGACAGAGAATTTTAAATCTCATATTATTGCTACAACAAGTATCTCAATACTGATTACAGCAGTGATGTATCTGGTCTTTAAAATAGTTCTTCAAATCCCTTTTCCCCGTGGTCTCTTAATTTAAAGGAGGAATAAATGTCATTCGATTTATATCTTGAAGGTCTTTCCTATTTTGCAAATCCGATTATGTTTATAGCCTCTTTTCTGGGAGTCCTTGTGGGAATAGTCTTTGGTGCACTTCCCGGTCTTACCGCAACGATGACTATAGCCGTGTTTATACCATTTACTTTCGGACTGGATCCTGTTATCTCTTTTGCTTTTTTGCTGGGTTTGTATACCGGAGCAGTGTATGGCGGATCTATCTCGGCAATACTTATCAATATTCCCGGAACCCCATCAGCTATTGCAACAAGTCTTGATGGATACCCGCTTTGCCAGAAGGGACGAGCCGGTGAAGCTATTGGTATTTCTACAGTTTCCTCTGCATTCGGGGGATTCTTCAGTGTTCTGGTTCTTTGTGTAGCCGCTCCACTTATTGCAAATGTTGCATTAAAATTCAGTGCGGAAGAATATGTCGGAATTACACTAATAGGATTAAGCATTATTGCTGTTATCAGCCCGGGGTCGATTGTAAAGGGATTAATTGGCGGTATTTTAGGTTTAGTGCTGGGAACAGTCGGATTGGACCCCATCACGGGATTTCCCCGGATGATTTTCGGCCGGGCAGAATTGCTTGATGGAATTGACAGTATTCCCGTTATGATAGGTGTATATGGTTTGGCTGAAATGTTTTCTCAGATCTCTAAAAACGATTTTAAAACTGTTGTTTCGCAGAAGCTGAGTAAAGTTATTCCCAGCGGGAAGGATATTAAACGGCTCATGCCCACCATTTTCAGATCTTCTGTAATAGGAACATTGATTGGTGCTATTCCTGCGGCTGGCGGTTCCATTGCATCATTGGTTGCTTATGGTCAGGAAAAGAGATTCGGTAAAAGAAGACATTTACTGGGTACAGGGATAATTGATGGTGTGGCCGCACCTGAAGCTGCTAATAATGCCAGTACCGGTGGTGCACTCATTCCTATGATGACATTGGGAATTCCCGGGGATCCTATGACTGCCGTCCTTATGGGTGGTTTAATCATTCAGGGCCTTCGCCCTGGGCCTATCCTTTTTCAGCAGCAGATGCCTTTTGTTTCTTCGATTTTTATCAGTTTGCTATTGTCTGTTGTTTTTATGCTGGTCATAGGTTTAGCAGGAGCTCGTATTTTCAGCCGGCTGATAACGATAAGAAAGAATTATCTGATACCTGCTATCCTGGTCTTTTGTCTGGTCGGATCTTATGCAATCAATAACTCACTATTCGATGTAGGAGTTCTCATTATTGCAGGAATAGTTGGATTTTTATTGAAGCAGGTTAATTTCTCCGTTGCGCCCATTATTCTGGGGATGATTTTAGGACCTCTTTTTGAGACAAATTTACGAAGATCTTTAATGCTGTCAGGAGGGGATTGGTCAACGTTTGTGACACGTCCATTCAGCCTCGCCTTTTTAATAATAGTCGTTCTTGTCCTGGTCGGCCCTCTCTTACTGCAGCTGGTACGAAAGCAGAAAACAGCTTGTGAAGATGAGGAGGATGAAAATGGCGGAGTTTAAGAAATTTGCCCTGCCATTACTCGAAGATCTTGAGAATGAGCTGAAGTCTTTAGGACTGTCACTTCCCATCAGTCAAAATACTTTCATACTAGGTGATGAAGTAGATCTTGGAAAGTGGAAGCTTCCCAATAGATTTATCGTTCAGCCGATGGAGGGAATTGATGGCGATCCCGCCGATTCATCTCCTTCTGAATTGACTTTCAGACGCTACAGAAGATTTGCTGAAGGCGGGGCAGGACTCATTTGGTTTGAGGCTGTGGTTGTTGAACCTGAAGGTAAAAGTAATCCCCGTCAGCTCATGATTACCAGAGAAAATCTTGATGTATGGAAACGGCTTGTTGATGAAACCCGTGAGGCGGCACGCAAAAAATGGGGTCATGAGATAGTAACCATTATCCAGATTGCTCATTCAGGCAGGTGGAGCAAACCTGATGGAAACCCGAAACCGGTATTAATACATCACAATCCGCAGCTTGATAGAGCGGTACATGTGGATAATTCATATCCTCTTGTGTCTGATGATGTATTGGACCTTTTACAGGACAAGTTCATTGATGTTTGCAAACTTGCCGCTCAAGCCGGATTTGACGGTATAGAATTTAAAGCTGTTCACGGGTATTTCACCGGTGAAATGTTGTGTGCGTATACGCGAGAAGGAAAGTATGGCGGAAGCTATGAAAACAGGACGCGGTTTGTCAGAGAGTGTACTGCTCGGATAGCAGATAGTTTTGACTCAAACCACTTTGTTACTGCCAGATTGACCATGTACGAGCCGTCTCCTTTCCCGTATGGCTGGGGTGTTAAAGCTGAAGCAGGTTCCTCTGAGCTGGATTTGACAGAACCTTTGAAATTCGCCCGTGAATTGGTTGATTCCGCAGATATGCCTCTTTTCAACTATTCAATAGGATATCCGCGTTTCGGTCCCTACATTACCAGACCCTACAATAATCCAATTTCAGGAGTAGCGCTTCCCCCGGAACACCCCTTAGAAGGAATTGTCAGATTTCAGCAGATTGGTAAGATTCTGCAGGGCGTTTTAGGAGAAATCCCAGTGGCAACAGCTGCATTGGGATGGCTGCGGCATCATTTCCCTTATGTGGCAGCTGGTTTAGTTGAACAGGGATGGATTACGCTCATTGGTCAGGGTAGGGGAAGCATAGCTTACCCAGATTCTGTGGAGGATATCTTGAAAACAGGTACCATGAATCCCCGAAAATGCTGCATCACCTGTTCATTATGTTCTCAAATTATGAAAGATGTTGTCGGCCGCATTGGCTGTCCTGTCAGGGATGGGGAAATCTATAAACCTGAATTGCAAAAAGGTCGCGCATCTGCCAGATTGAAGGGATTAGCCTGATGCAGAATATCGTAGTTGATAATCATGAAATTCCAGTCTGTTATTATAATACATTGATAGTGGGAAGTGGAACCGCATCTTTATCCGCTGCTGTAAGATTGAAGCGGGCCGGACAGGACGATATCTGTATAATTACAGACAGCATTAAAAACGGAACCTCAAGGAATACCGGTTCCGATAAGCAGACCTATTACAAATTATCCGACTCTTCCGAAATACCTGATTCTCCCTATTTAATGGCTCAGGATATATTTTCAGGAGGAGCTGTACATGGAGATATAGCTCTGGTTGAAGCATTGGCTTCCGAGAACAGTTTTTACAATCTAGTTTCGCTGGGTGTCCCATTCCCGTATAATAAATGGGGCGGATATACCGGATATAAAACTGATCATGATTCAAGAAGCCGTGGTGTTTCTCTGGGACCCTATACATCAAAAGTTATGGTGGAGTATCTGGAGAAAGAGTGCAAAGCTCTCGATATATCTATCCTTGATAAGCATGACTGTATCAGGTTGATTACTACCGGCGATAGGATTGCCGGTGCACTGGTTCTTGATAAGAAGAGTCTGGAATCTGACAATTTCGGGTTGAAGATCATACTCTGTAATAATATGATCTTCGGTCTTGGCGGACCCGGAGGAATGTATCACACCTCAGTATATCCAACTGCTCACACGGGGGG
>JADHUD010000059.1 GCA_016784705.1 Spirochaetia bacterium
GCCCTGTTTATTTTCCTGCCTGTGCAGAAAAGCAGATCTTACAGCTTGAGAAGTATGCAGCAGAAAAATTGCTGATTTTAGTAAATTCTGCAAAGTTCATTGAAACGCTGCCGCAGACCAGTTCAGGGTTAATACAGGCAGCTGAAATCGCACGGAAATTTATTGAAACGATAGCAGGCCTGGTAGAAGCGGGTCGTTGGGAGCAGGCTGTTTCGGAGCTTTCAGCGATTCAGATCTGGAGAAAACCTTCAGGTAAAAAGGAGGAGCTGCTGCTGCTCCGAGAGGAGACGGTAACCTGGCAAAAGGAGCTGCCCGCTCTGATTCTGTTAGTGAAATCTCTTGCACGGAAGCAGGAAATGAGGGATATTTACCAGTTTTTATCCAGTTTCCAGGAGGAGTACCTGAAACGGAAAAGAGACACCGGAACTCTCTCCTTTCTTGATGTCTCAACACTTGCTGTTGATATTTTATTAACCAGTAAGCCGGTACGTACCTATTACAAGAAGCAGTTCAGGTTCATTATGATTGATGAATTCCAGGATAATAATGAGCTGCAGAGAAAACTGCTGTTTCTTCTTGCAGAAAGATACGATCGGCATTCCGAAGGAATTCCAGAAGGAGATGATCTGGTTGATGATAAACTCTTTTTTGTAGGGGATGAAAAGCAGTCTATCTACCGATTCCGCGGAGCCGATGTACGTGTGTTCAAGCACCTGAAAAATGATATTGCAGATATTGGCGGGCAGCAGCTTACGCTCAAAACAAATTACAGAAGCAGAAATACTCTTATTACACACTTTAATAGACTCTTCAGCACTATTATGCAGGGAACTGCGGATTATGAGGCTGAATTTCTGCCGCTTATACCGGGTATGCAGTATGAGGGCAGCCATATTCCTCTGGATATAATGGTGTATCCCTATGTAGAGGGTACGCAGAATACTGAAAGTTCTCTGGAAGATTCTCTGGAAGATTCTCTGGAAGATGATGAGACGGAGCTGCTGAAACCAGCAGAGGCTGAAGCACTTTTCATAGCAAAACATATAAAGAATCATGTTGAATCAGAAGATTTTTTAATTCCTGTTAAGGATACCGGTGAAACCAGACCATTGGGTTATAACGATTTTGCCTTGCTTCTCCGTTCCACCTCAAACCAGATGCTGTATGAGAAAGCCTTTAAGTATCTGGGGGTACCCTATACTGTTCAGGCAGCCCGGGCTCTTTTCCTTGAGGCACCGGTAAATGATATCTACCAGCTTCTGCAGCTGGTAATATATCCGGGAGACAGGCATGCCTATGCAGCTTTGCTGCGCTCTCCATTTGCAAACTTACCGGATACTGCAGTTTTCTCCCTGCTCTGTAACCGGGAAGCCGCAGTTTTCAGCGTAGAAGCAGGAGCTGAAATTACAGATCCGATAATCCGGCACAGGTATCAGCTTGCATCCGATTTGTATAGCGATCTGGTAAGAATGACAGATTCAATTCCCTTAGCAGAGATTATTCAGTATGTCTGGTATAATGGGGGGTATCGTTGGTATCTTCTTAAAAACCCCGTTAATCATGCATATCTGGAATATTATGATTATTTACGGGAAATTGCCAGAAAAGCCGATGAAAGAGGTGAATCCACGGCTGTATTTTTGGATTCACTGCGTGAAAAACTCGGAGTGAATCAGAAAACTGATGAAATAGATCTGTTTCAGCAGGAAGCAGCTGGTGTGCAGATTATGACGGTACATAAATCCAAAGGGTTGGAGTTTCCAGCAGTAATTCTGGCAGATGCAGGGAACTCTGGAAGGAATTCAACTGAGCCGTTGGTATATGCGGGGACGGAGGATACTGGTCCTTCAATTCCCTTTGTGGAACGGGAAAGTGGCGGAAAGTATGAGACGGTATCAAATTTCTTTTATAGTAACGAGAAGGAACTTTCCGAAGCAATGGCTGCTGCGGAACTGAAACGTGTGCTGTATGTTGCCATGACCCGGGCTCAGCATTTTTTACTGGTTACCGGCTGCTGGACAAAGATGAACAGGGGTGAAAAATCAAGTGATAGAAATTTCCTCTCTCTACTAACAGAAGCGGTGCAAGCTCCACCAGGAGAGACTGATTTTATCTCAAGTGATGGTAAGATCAGAATTTGTCCCATTCCACCATACACAGAGGGAGATATGTATCGGTCAGGCGGCGGCGCTACTTTCGCTAGTAAAGATTACGAATCTATAGCAATACATACATTGAAAGAGTATACTGAAGCAACTGTACCGGCGTATGTATCCAGATATCGGGAAATTACGGCAACTGGTTTAAACAGGGAGAGGGCAGACAGAGGAGAAAAGCGACAATTGCCATCGCTCCCCTCTGATTCTATATTCAACCTGTATGCCGGCGAAAAGCGTAATGCAGCGGCTGCCTTTGGGACTTTTTGTCATGCAGTAATTGAGAACAGGATTAAAGGAATAGATGAACTGCCGCAAATTCCGCTGGAGCTGCAGGGGCTTCCCGGACAGCAGCTTGATATAGTAGTGAATGACGGGGTTTCCCTTGCCGGTAGATTTCTTTCATCCAGTTTCTACAGGATAATTACGGGAAATCCGAATACAATAATTGAGTCTGAAGCGGCTTTTCTTCTTCGGAAAGAGGAAGAGGGTAATCAGGTATATATTAAGGGTGTGATGGATTTGCTTATTCAAAACCCGCAGGAAACTATAGTAGTGGATATGAAGACAGACAGATATTGTGATCCTGATGAATACCGTACGCAGCTGAAGATATATTTGGAAGCTGCCGCAGCATTAACCTGCAAGCCGGTAAAAGGTGCAATTGTATATCTTCGTGAACCGGAGGAGGTCATATGGATAGTGTAGTAATCCGTACATACGGAATTCAGCAGAATGCAGAGATTGCCAAGGGGCTTTTAGAAGAGGCCGGCATAGTTTCTCTCATTGCTTCAGATGATGCAGGCGGAGCCTATCCCAATATTTTCCTCACCGGAGTGGGGTTTCGGTTAATGGTATCAAGTAAAGATGTGGAGAAAGCTGAAGAGGTTCTGCTGGTTCTTGATCCGGAAAATACAAAATAACTCACTGTTTCTATGTTTTTTCCCGCAGCTTCCATACGGCTCCTTTAATTCGTTCCAGAGCGTTTTGCAGGGCGGTTGTCTGCGTACCAAAATTTATACGAACAAACCCCTCTCCTTCCGGCCCGAACCAGCTGCCGTCATGAAACAGAACTCCTGCCTCTTTGCTGAAAAATGTTATCGGATTTTTATCCGGTTCAGGCAAAAGAGGTATAAGTTTTTTGCAATTGATAAAAGCAATAAAACTCGCTTCAGGAGTAATCAGTTCCAGTTCAGGGATGTTGTTTTTGAAATAGGCATCAACCAGTTCCATATTTTTATGAAGATACGCCAGCAATTCAACTAACCATGGGTAGCCGTGTTCATAAGCAGCAATGGCTGCAATTGGAGCAAAAATTGTGGAATGCGCCAGCGACATGCTTTCAAGGAACGTTTTATACTGATCACGAATTACCGGATCAGGGATAATGGAAAATGCCGCTTTTTCCCCTGCTATATTAAACGTTTTTGTGGGTGCCATGAAGGTGACAGAGATACTGTTTCCTGCGATTGATGAGAATGGGGTGTGAACAACCTCCGGATAGGCAAGGTCTGCATGAATCTCATCTGCGATTACTGCAACTTTATATGTTTCACATAGTGTTACTATTTTCTGTAATTCCGAATAAGTCCAGACGCGTCCGGCTGGATTGTGCGGGCTGCAGAGAAGGAGTATTGTATTAGCCGGGTCAGCAAGGGATTTCTCCAGGTTATTGAAATCGATACTGAAAGAGTTCTCTTTCTGAAGAAGTGGGTTTCTTACTACAGTTCGGCCGCTTTTTTCGATAACAGTATAGAAGGGATTGTAGGAAGGAGTTTGTACAATTATTCCCTCACCCTCTTTAGACAAGACACGTATTGCTGAGGCAATTCCCGTAAGTATGCCGGGGGTAAAGGTGATATCTTGCTTTGGCACTCTCCAGTTGTGTCTTTTTATCAGCCAGGAACTGAAAACTTCAACCAGTCGTTTGGAATCTGCCGGGTATCCGAGAATTGGGTGTAAAACCCGATTTTTAAGAGCTTCTGTTACAGCCGGAGGAGGGTTGAATTCCATATCTGCCACCCAGAAAGGTTCAGCATCCCGATTGCCGCCGAGAGCTGCTATAACAGAAGTATTCCATTTTACAGAGTCAGAGTGTTTTCTGTCAGTAATTTCATCAAAATTATAGGTATTCATAATTAGAGGTAGTATAGCCTATATAGAGCTCATTGTCAGGATAGTTTCCTTAGGGGCTGGTTCATTGAGGAACGAGTATAGATTCAGAGAGTAAGAAGTGCCTCGTCTGTTACGTACTCAGTCTGTCTGATCTCATGAAATTTATTTACAAGCTTTTCTACGGTAAGGGTTCTTTTTTCATCACCGCTGACATCCAGTATAATTTCCCCTCTGTCCATCATAAGCAGCCTGTTTCCAAACTCAATAGCATGCTTCATGTTATGGGTTATCATCATTGAAGTGAGCTTGTAATCATCGATAAACCGCTGTGTAAGACCAAGAACAATTTCAGCATTGCGCGGATCAAGTGCTGCTGTATGTTCATCCAGCAGCAGAAGTGCAGGACGTGATAAAACAGTCATTAGAAGTGTAAGAGCCTGACGCTGTCC
This sequence comes from Spirochaetia bacterium, assembly GCA_016784705.1. GTDB lineage: Bacteria > Spirochaetota > Spirochaetia > JABMQR01 > JABMQR01 > JABMQR01. The sequence continues at coordinate 4,721 of JADHUD010000059.1, forward strand.
ACCGGACAACAAACCCACATTGTCCTTCAGGCGATCTTCCAAACCCATTTCCAAGGCAACAAGCTCTTTTTTAAACAGATCTCTCTGTTTAGCATTCAGACTGATTTTTAACCCTTTGAATCCCTTTTTAGAACAAATATTCATATTGTCTTCCAAAGATAACTTTCCTGATGTGCCGAGAGTCGGATTCTGAAAAATTCTGCCTATATATGCAGCCCGTTTATATTCCGGTGAACGTGTTACATCTTTTCCCAGAATCTTAATAGTACCTGTGCTTGGCAGTATTGAACCGGTTATCAGATTAAGGAGAGTGGTTTTCCCAGCTCCATTACTCCCTACTATGGTTATAAAATCGCCTTTCCGAACATTCAGTGAGATGTCGCGGATTGCGGTATTTTCATTAACAGTACCGAGGTTGAAGGTTTTTGATATGTTACTGATATCTATCATTTTATACCCCATTTTTTACTGCCGACAGTATTCCGGGTTTTTGCTATTGAAAGTGAGATGATTACAAGTATGCCGGTTAATAATTTCAGATCACTTGGTGTCAGGTTGATATAGTATCCATAGTACCGTCCTAAAAACATAAGTGCCTTGTAAAGAATTGCTCCAAGTATCACCTGGACGGTTAACATCCCGATTTTGTTTGATCTAAAAAGAAACTCTCCCAACATAACTGCGGCAAGGCCTTGAACTACCATTCCGATACCGAGATTTGCATCTGCAAACCCCTGATATTGGGCTAACATAGCACCAGAAAGTGCTACAAGCCCATTTGACAGCCCAACACCCAGTACTTTCATGGTTTTGGGGTTTACTCCCTGAGAAATAACCATTTGTTCATTATCTCCCATTGCTCCGAGGGTTACACCCAGATCTGTATGGAAGAAAACATCAAGTAAAACCTTAATTGTTCCGGTAAACAGGATCATGAAAATCAGGAGAGTCCATTCCCGGGGGATTGAACCTCCAAGTTTAATTACATTTGAAATGATAGTATCAACGCGGAGAAGGGCTACATTTGCCCTTCCCCCGAGAATTCTTATATTGATTGAGTAGAGCATGGTCATGGTGAGAATTCCCGCCAAAAGATTTGGTACTTTTAAACGGTTGTGAATTATCGCAGTAACTGCCCCGGCAGCCGCACCGCTGGCAAAAGCAAGGAGTAATCCGGGGAAAATCCCCAGTCCATTGGTAATGCACATAGTAGCTACAGCAGCACCGGTGGCAAAAGATCCGTCAACAGTAAGATCCGGAAAATTTAAAACCCTGAAAGTTATAAATACTCCCATTGCCATTACTGCAAATATAAGCCCGTCTACAAGAATTCCTTCAATCATATCAATTTAATCCTGACATCAAATTCGTTAAATATTTTGATGATTTATAAATACTTTTATCAAATCGGTCTATTTCTCAGTTTTTACACCATTCTCAATAATTACAGATGCAGCAGCCAATACTTCTGCGGAAATAGTAATGTTGATTTTTTTTGCGGTATCAAGGTTTACCCAGAGTTCGAAATCAGATGGATCTGTCATGAATACGGTGCCTATATCAGCTGGATTAGCTCCTTCAAGAATATCTTTTACCAGATAACCGGTTCTTCGGCCCATTTTGTAGTAGTCAAATCCCCAGGCAATCAAAATATCAAGTCCTTCTGCAGAAGTGGGGTCTGCTGAGAGAATAGGAATTCCGGCATTTGTTGCTGCATCAGCTACAGAGGGAAGCGCGGAAACGACAGTATTATCAGTTGAGATATAGATTCCATCTACTTTACCTGCTATTGCCTGCACTGCAGACTTTACTTCTGAAGAATTTGTTACGGCAGTAGCAATAAATCCGACACCATATTTTTTACAGGCTTCTTCTGCAAGATTTTTAAGGAGTACGGCATTGGCTTCACCACTGGTAAAAACATGACCTATGGTTTTTGCCCCTGTTACATCAATAAGAAGTTTTATTTGTGCATCAACAGGTGTTTTATCAGATACTCCTGTGATGTTTCCTTCACCCTTCTCATAAGAAGATACCAGGCCGGCATCAACAGGATCGGTAACTGCAGCATAAATTACAGGAAATTCAGTAATAGTATTTGCGAGAGCCTGTGCTGTCGGTGTAGCTATTCCAATTGCGATATCAACTTTATCAGCTCTGAATTTCTGGGCTATTGAGGCAGCGGCAGTAAGGTCTCCATTTGCATTCTGGTAATCATAAACAGTTTCAAGACCCTCTTCGGCAAGAACATCTACAACTCCCTGTTCAACAGCATCCAGTGCAGGATGCGTAACAATTTTTGAGAACCCGATCTTAAAGGCCGTACTCTCTTCCTGGGCAGCACCAAAAATCAAACTTGAACCCACTGTTAAAATAAGCAGCATAATGATAGCTTTTTTCTTGTTCATCTGAACCTCCCTTGTTTTTGTGTTAAGCAAGGTGTTACTATATAGCAGAACAAGGATGATGTCCAGTGGTAACATGACTTTTATACATTCACTTTTATAAATTCATATTACAGTTCAGATCATTCACGATATGCGGAACGAGTATAGATTCAGAATTTTTTTGCTAACAGCCTTGATACGACATTGTTTAAATCACTGGGTCTGATCGGTTTAGCCAGATAGGCATCCAGACCTTTTTTAATAAGAGCTGATGAGTGTTCGATTTCGGAATAACCTGAGATAATCAGAACCGGAACATCTTTTTTAATTTCACGTATTTTGTAGAAAACCTCTTCTCCGCTCATAATCGGCATTATCATATCCAGAATTACCAGATCGTATGTATCAGGATCGTTCTGAAAAATATTAAGAACCTCCAGCCCATCAGCACACGTAGTAACAGAATGGCCTGCTTTTGTCAGCAAATTATTAAGGAGAAACCGTATTACCTGCTCATCATCACAAACAAGAATTTTATGATTAGAAACAGGGGCTTTTTTGTTTGTGAGTGGTAACGTTAACTGTTCAACATTCACTTTCGGCAGATGCTGCTGAGGGTCATGCTTCAGATAGGGTATATACAGCGTGAAGGTTGTTCCCTTATTCAGCTCCGTATCTATTACTATTGCACCATTGTGCCGGGTTATGGTTCCGAGAACAGCGGATAATCCCATTCCGGTTCCTGAACCGCTGGGCTTTGTAGTAAAAAACGGGTCGAAGACTTTTGGCAGGATATGGCGGGGAATACCGGATCCTGTATCACTAACAGAAATTACACAATATTTCCCATTGGGAAGGACACCGTTAATCCAATGTATTTCATTATCTGCGACTTCCTGCAGAGCCGCACGGTACATGAGTACCCCCCCTGCAGGCATCGAATCTCTGGCATTTAATCCCAGATTCAGTAAAGCGTTTTGCAGAAGTGAGCTGTCAGCTAATGCTGTTACCGGAAAGTTTGGAAGAGATTTCTTAAGCACGATTTTTCTATCAATTGAACGGGAGAGCAGTGCTATGACAGTATTAATCTCAGATCCGATGTCAACAAAAGACTCACTGAACGTACCCTTTCTTGAGAATGCAAGAAGCTGTTTCGTTAATTCCTGAGAACTTTCAGCAGAACGTTTAATATGCATTACATATTCCCGATCTTCATCCTTAAGGTTATCAGAGAGAAGATTGGCATATCCCTGTATTGCCATAAGCTGATTGTTAAAGTCGTGTGCAATACCCCCTGCCAATTGACCAATAGCCTGCATTTTCTCAACCTGCCGAAGCTTGTCTTCCGTCTCTTTCTGGTGTGAAAGATCGATAATTTTGATCATAAGTGATGAACTGCCGCGCCACTCGATTCTTGAAAACGAAATTTCCAGCCAGGCGGAAAAACCATCACTTCTGTGGTACTCTTTCTCGTTTACAATATAGGGGATACCGGTATTGCGAACTGACAGTACTGCTTTTAAAAACTCTTTAAAATTAATTTCCCGTGTTTTCGGAAGAAGGCTCTTAATATTTATATCATCAAGAAGCTCTGCTTTCTGATTGATAAGACGTGCAAAAGAGGTATTCAGTGTAAGTATATTTCCATTAAATTTTGTTATGCAGATTGCAATTTTGAGGCTTTCCAGCAGCTGCTGCAAAGTTTCCTCATTCTGCTTCTGCTTTTCCCGGGTAAGATTGAAATTTCTCAGGGTGATGACAAGCAGGAATAATAAGATAAAAAGGATCAGCAGTGAAGAAGCCAACGCTGTAATCCACCACTCAAGTTTAAGCGCAGGAGTATTGGATTCTTTGTTTCCATTTCTCCTGGAGTCCAGTTCAATTATTGAGTTTATCACTGTAATCGGAGAATCAGTGGGAGTCCTGGAAATTGCGGGCTGTGATAGAGAACCGGGATTATTGAATGAATCTGAAACTGAGGCATCAGCAGCAGGTAATATAAAAATAAAGAGTATGGAAATTATAATAAAAGCAGCTGTATTATTATACCGAAAAAATCTGAGAAACATAAGCTCTATACTAGTATAGTAGATTATTTAGTACAAGCTCTCTATCAGTAAGTATGAAGGGGGATTTTTAAAAAAAGCAAAAAAAGCTGCCCCTGTAAGGGACAGCTTTCCAGTTCAGATATTATTGTAAAAAGATCAATTAATAATTGTATTTATTCTGTCTGGGTTTTCTTTCGAGAGCTTCGTTTACACGAATGTTTCTTCCGCCGCTTTCTTTGCCGTCAAGCTCAGAAATTGCAGCGTCAGCGGCAGAACCGTCTTCCATTTCAACAAAACCAAAGCCCTTAGACCGGTTTGTATCTCGGTCAACAATAATGTTAACACTCAGGACAGTTCCATACTGCTCGAAAAGATTCTGAAGATCGTCTTCAGTTGTTGTGTAACTAATGTTACCTACATAGATTTTTTTTGCCATAATACAGCATTCCTTTTCCGGAAACAAATTAATGTTTCCTTTAATTTAAGATTTGCTTCATCAGGATGGCATGCTTGATTAAATTAAATTTAATTGATCTGATGGGAAATTCTAAAAACAAGAAACCGCGAACCAGAAAGTAAAATTAAAAATCTCAGCTGCAGCCTTAGCTAAAGCAAGTAGATGTTAGCATGTAAGTATTTATTAGTCAATGAGACAATTTCGAAAATTTCAACACTTTTAATGCAGTTATATAATCTGCTATTGCTTTATAACACCAACTATGGGAATATTTGTTATAAGGCATGTGTGAGTGCGCAAAAAAAAATCATGGTATTATCATGAATAATACATCAGGTTGTATCAATGGGTGAAAAACAGATAGTAGCAATAGGTACTTATGGGCCGGAAGATACCCATAACCTACGGTTGATTGAAATAAGCGGGCATGGTGCCGGCATACGGCAGACGGCAGCAGTTTCGGCTGGAATAAATCCTTCTTATGTCTGTCCCTCTGCCGATGGAAGATGGCTCTATGTTGTTAATGAAAAAAACAGGGAGTCCCACGGTTCGTATGGAGTGATCAAAACATATTCAATTAACAAAGAATCATACAGTATATCGTTTGTATCTGAAATTGAAACGCGTGGTGATGATCCCTGCTGCATGGCCGAGACGCTGGACAGGAATTTTCTGATAGCCGTAAATTATGGCAGCGGGTCTGTTGTTGTCATTGCAAAAGATACCCATGGAGTTTTGAAAAATATTGTTCACAAGACCCTTTTGATGGGTTTTGGGCCGAACAGAAAGCGTCAGCAAAGCGCGCACCCTCATTGGGTCACGTTTTCTCCTGATGGTAAATATATCTATATAACAGATTTGGGTTCTGACAGGATATGGATATTTACTATAACCCTTGACGGGAAACTGCGGGCAGCGGATATTCCTGCAGTTTTGATGCCGCCCGGTTCCGGACCAAGAGCGCTGGTTTTTGATGGGGGCAAAGGGATTGCCTTCTGTCTGAATGAGCTGTCTTCGACAATAACACCCTTCCGGTATGATAATGAGACAGGGATGCTCCACAGCCATCGCGCTGTCTTAACCCTTCCGGAGGGA
>JADHUD010000060.1 GCA_016784705.1 Spirochaetia bacterium
ACTCATAAATAGTAAAAAAACAAGTACCTGCAGGGGAATTTAATGTTTATTTAATAATTTAACTATAGTATAATAATTTAATTGAATATTGATTTGGTAAAATAAATCCCCATATATGCTTCTTCCTTAAAGAGCTGTATGTTGTATTTTTTACATATATTTACAAAAAAATATGAGTGGTTTGGTTTATATGGAAGCAAGTAAGGATTATGCTAATTTTGTAATGCGGGTAACAGCAGATATAATAACAATTCTTTCATCTTGGTTTTTTGCATATTTTCTTCGTTTTTACGTTATCCCTGGAGGGATAGGTGAGCCTCTAAGCTTATTCTCCTGGCTGTCTTTATTAGTTCTTGCGCTATTCCTTTTCTTTCTGAATAAAAACAGACTCTATTTGAGCAGTTATCATACAAGCTGGCAGGAAGAGATTCAGCTGGTTTTCTTCAGTTCTCTTCAATCTTTTCTCAGCATGACAGTCTTTCTCTACTTTTTCTTAGATGTAAAAGTAAGCCGTGTTTCCATTTCTCTATATTTTGTTATGGTAACTCTCTTTCTTATTTTGGAACGGGTTGTAATCAAGAATGTATTGGCAGCATCAAGGATGCGTAGCAAAGTGTCAAAGACCGTGCTTCTGGTGGGTGAGGGCAAGGCACTGAAGAAATATATAAAAGCGGCTGGCAAGGTTCCTGAAAGTGGAGTACAGATTATCGGTCAATTTGATGGGGTATATGATGTCCTTACTGATTGTCATCAGTATGACGGTGATTTGGTTACTGTTATTGAGGATATATCACCTGATATAATTGTTATTGGATATTCACAAAGCCAGCATAAGCGTGAACGTGAAATTGTCGCCCTCTGCTATAATCTTTTACAGACTGTTATTCTGTTGCCGAATATTCCGTTTTCTTATATAGGCACCCAAGTTGTCAATTACAATCAGCTCCCCGTCCTCTATCTCAATCATGTGAACCTGACATCATTTCAAAAAGTTGGTAAAAGGATGTTTGATGTATTCCTCAGTATTATTGGAATAGTAGCCCTCAGCCCTTTAATGATTCTTTTAGCAATCCTTGTAAAAAACACATCCAAGGGTCCGGTTTTTTTTAAGCAAAAGCGGGTTACAGAGCAAGGTAAAGTCTTTACGATGCTAAAGTTTCGTTCTATGGCTAGCAATGACAATGCCTTTCAGAAGAGAACTGGAAGCAGCTGGACAGTTAAGAATGATCCAAGAATTACAAAATTGGGTTCGTATATTCGAAGAACCAGTCTTGATGAGCTGCCGCAGTTATTTAATGTTTTTGCAGGTGATATGAGCTTAATTGGTCCAAGACCGGAACGGCCAGAGCTGGTTGATCAATTCATACAAGAAATCCCAGGTTATCAATTGCGCCATAAAGTAAAGGCAGGGTTGAGTGGATGGGCACAAGTTAATGGGTGGAGAGGCAACACCTCTTTAGCTCAACGAATAGAATTTGACCTTTTTTATATTCGGAACTGGAGTTTTACTCTTGATGTCAAAATTGTTCTAATGACTTTAGTCAGAGGGTTTGTTAACAAAAATGCATATTAAAATTTATGCGATTTCCAAGGAGTTTGGGCAGCTGTTATGCATTGTATTAATTTTGTGAACAAATATTCATCAAAAAGAATGAATATCTTTCTTTTTGTCTTGTTATTACTCGCTTTTCCGCTTGAAGCAGGGCAGCATAAGGCTGTTCCAGTAGGGCACCGAGCGTATCAGGTTATAGAGTCCGCTGAGCTTCGAGGATTGATTCAGCCGCAAATATCAGTTAAACCCTATCCAGCTTCTGAGGTTCTGTCTTTGCTTAATCAGCTTTCTGCAAAAAAAGATTTGCTTAACGAGCGGGAAATCGAGGAAATTGAGTATTTACTTGATGAATTGACAGTTGTTTATGTAGCTGATGAACTATCTGACATTCTTCTTCAGGGTTCTTATAGATCTTTTAATGAAAACCTTGATATTGGCATAGCAATAGGCGGGACTCTGGATTCTCAGGTGACGTCTTCCCTTACTAGCTCTGAGTACTACGACGTGCGAAGTTCTTTCCGGCCGTACCTCCGAGGTGATATTTCAGATTTTATTTCAATTTATATGGATTTCGGTTTACGTTACGACAAACTTGACAATAGAGTTTTTTTGGACACTGATTTTACTATCCCCGGGGAAGGTTTTTATATGCTTCTTACTGAGGGAGGAGCTCGTTTGAAGAATATTCCGGATGACAAGTTTTATACTGGTTTGGATTTTTTCCCTGAGATCTCACTATCCTTTCTATCTGGCGCTTTGCAGTTCCGTATGGGAAATATTCTTCGTGATTGGGGGGTAGGGCATAATAATTTACAATTGTCAGGTTCAGCGCGTGCCTTTGAGGCTGTCGAGGGACATATAGAATTCAGCAATTGGCTCAGCTACAGTTTCATAATGGGTTCGCTTGGAATTTTCTCTCTTGAAACTCTAAATGGAGATGATTTCTTTTCTGACAGCCTAGACGATCGAGAGAACTACCAATTCAACAGCAACTATAGCGCTAAGCGGGTGGAAGTAGATCTTCCCTGGAATGTTACCGTAGGAATCTTTGAATCCTGTGTTTGGCAAAAGCGCTTTGAGATAGGGTATTTAAATCCTTTCGGTATTCTGATGTTTCAGCAGAATCTGTTAGGAGACTTTGACAATATGCTTGCTGGCGTTGATTTTCAATGGCGGATTCCCGGACTGTTCAGGCTTCACGGCACCTGGTCTACCTCGGAAATGAATGAAGTCTCTTTAAGTCGTTTTTTTACTGCGCCAAGAAATATCATGGCTTACCAGGCAGGAGTCGATGTGAATCTTCCTGTTGGAGTTTTCTCAAATCTGGCTTTCCAATATACCCGACTTGATGCATTCTTCTATACTCATTATACCCATGAAGATGGAGATCTTCATCCTATTTATCGATATGATGATGCAACTTTGGAAACAGCCTATGTGAATAAAGGGGAAAATCTTGGATATCCCCTCAATCCAAATTCAGATGAACTGCTAGTAAAGACCCATATCGGGCTTGGTTTCGGGTTGGTAACCGATATTACAATGAAGTACCAGCGTAGAAGCGGACAATATGGGTATGAGATTGATATGCCTATTGACTATGATGCCTATAAAACGGGTGAGTATGATGATAAGCATTTTTCAGGCAATCTTTTTGAGCAGTCTTTTTCAATTGAGTTCAGTCTCTCAAAGCAGTTCGTCACCTTGCCCCTGAATATATTTGGTTCTTACCGGTTCAGTCGAGTAATCGACCGGGACCGACTGACTGAAGAAACTGAACTAAATCAATCCTATGCAGCTGAGTGGAATGAACCCACCCTCAATCATGTATTTCAGGTTGGATTTCATCTTTATTAAATGATAATGAGCAATGACAGCAATTTTTCTGCCCTATAATGAAACTGCTAATCCTACGCTTCCTTGAAAGTCACTTGCGGATTCCAAGGAAGCTATGTTTCCGGGATTCCATCTTGTTACCCAACCCAGATCAACAGATAGTTTTATCTTTGGAGTAATGTGATACGATCCCCCTATTGAAACTATAAATGTTGTTTCTACGCTGTTCTTGTCTGTGGTAAATGTTTCTGAATGTTTCATCTCAGGCGGCGAAACAGTTGGGGTTTGCATAGATACAGCAGCATCCCCCAATTCGTAAGGAGTGTCAGCATCAAACGTACCGTGCAGCATCCAGAATAAGCTGCAGTGGATCTCCCATGCATCAGGTTTGGTATATGCCGATACAAAATTCAGAACTATTGCATCTCCTCCATATTCATATCCAAGAAATTCTTCCTTGACCACATTCCCAACTGATTGAGTATATTGGGGATATCCGACAACAAAATCAATTGGCTGAGCGTTTTGGTCTCGATCTTCATCATTAGGATCGTTCTCTAAATAGAAGAAATCATATACCCTGGAATTGCGCAGGTACAAATAAGGGGTTGTATAGACCCCTTCCAGAATTATTTGGAGTATGCCTGAGTTGACAGTCTTTACATAATGCAATCCTCCTAAAGCTCCCCAGGCATTAGGTTGGGTTTTATCTCCGGAAGTCCGTTCGTTGCCTATCGATAAATCATCTATAACAAATTGACCATGGATAAGAAGGGAGCGTAAGAGGGTGTAGTCAATTTCAAGGCTTAGAATTGAGTTGGCGTTTTCTTTCATATAATAATTATGCAGAATAACAAAGGGAGAGAAATATCGAAAATCATATGTTTCACCTTGATACATCATCGCTTCAGACAGTGAAACACGGAGCTGAGGTGCTAAGAGAAATTCATACCGATGCGCAATAAAGGTTCGGATAGATGATATAGATGCTCTTAATGCGGACCAATCATCATCTTCAGGCAAATTAGGGGGTCTTTGGTACAGGTCCGGATGTGGGAACGAAATGGCCAGGAAAGTATACTTGAATGGATCAAAAAATGTTGAAAATCTGAAAAATTCATGGTAGTTGAGGTGGTCGCCAATCATCAAATTTCCGCTTACCCCATTTCCCCATGATATGATATCTCTACCAAATTGTATGCTCCAATTGTTATCTCCTATAGAGAGGAAAGCCCTCCATGGGAAGGAGAGATCAATATTGTTTTCATCAATATCAACAATCAGGTTGGTTGTGGTGTAAGGCTCAAAATAAGCAGATGTTGATTCTGACTTGATAGAAAAGCGGTTATTCTGCAGAGATAGATCTAGAGTTCCATAAAAGAGATTGTTTCCCCAGAATTCAAATGGAATACTGAGCAGGGGACTTCGAGTTGTATAATTTCTTATCCACTCATCTTCCTCATTAAAGTGTTCACCAGAGTTGATATGAAAGTAAAGTTCACCAGTTAAATCTACTATTGATGTATATCCAAAATCTGATGATAAGGAATGTTTTTCTGGTGTTGAAAGTTGTTCTGATACCCAATTGTAAAGGGCTTTGGAGCTGTAGGAGAGGGTTTCTGATGTTATACGAGAGAGCATAGTAAGCAGTTCTGCTCCGCTCCATGGACCGGCAGAGGATGGTGGCGAAAACCCCTGTTCGACAGAGAGGCTGCTTATAATCTGGTAAATAACTGAATCAGTTTTATAGATTTTCTGAAGATTATCATGATTTGAAAAAATTTGCATATTAGGAAAGAGCAAACCTGCAATGAAAATAAATATAAAAAAACGGGTTGATCTCATAATTTTCCTTTTTAGGACTGTTTTCTACTTTACACTAAATATCATTATAATAAAGAGAATTATACAGGTAGATATCGTGTCATTTAAAGACTAACTTTTGATTAATTTGATATAATTTATCTTTTTTGAGTTAACATGAGCGTATTTGTAAATTGTTATCTTTATGGTATTATTGTGTTATGGCATGCGAATCTACAAAAAAAATTAGTATTTTATATGTAGTTGAAAGTTTTTCTACTGGGGTATATGCAATAATTAAAGATATAGCCTGCAATTTGAATCCTGATCAATTTCAATTGCATATTATTCATTCTTTGAGAGCTGACTCGCCTTCTAATTATGCTGATGAATTATCTTTATCACATATTTCTCTCGAATTTGTGCCTATGGGGAAGTGGTTCAACTGGTTAAAGGCCATAAGAAGGATTAGAAGCAGGATTAAAAATCTTTCACCTCATATCATTCACCTGCATTCTTCGATAGGTGGTTTTATTGGAAGTATGGCAGCAAAAGGTCATCCTGGCTTATATTATTCTCCACATGGGTTTTCTTTTTTAAGAACAGACGTTGGTCGAGTGCAGAGAAAGTTCTTTTTTCAGCTTGAGAAGTTTATTAGAGCATTTGCCGGTGGAACTATAGTAGCCGTTTCGCAGGGCGAGCTGAAAGAAGCATATGCGATAACAAAAAATGGACTGCTTATTAATAATTTTATCAATACTGCAGAAGTTCCTCATCGGCTACCGTCTGAAGAACCACTTATTCTTACAACAGGACGCATTAGTTACCAGAAAAACCCTCACTTTTTTAATAAAATTGCTGAAATGTTTCCTGAAATATCTTTTATTTGGGTGGGGGATGGCCCACTTCGTACGTATCTTACAGCAAAAAATATTCATATAACCGGTTTTCTGACTAGAAAGGAGACTTTAACTTATCTTTCGAAAGGGTGGATATATGTACAGACTTCCAGGTGGGAAGGATTACCCGTTTCCGTTTTAGAGGCGATGGCGGTTGGACTTCCAGTTATAGCGACGAATATTATTGGAAACCGGGATGTAATTGTTAACAATATTACGGGTTATCTCATTGAAGAAGGTGATTTGTCGGGCTTTTCCAATGCAATTGGAGAAATTATACAAGACCCTGTTAGAAGGGAGTTTTTTGGTGATTATGCACGTAGTCTTGTACAGAATGATTACGATATAAAACATGCTGTTTGTCAGTATGAAGCATTGTACAATAAGGGTAATTGCAATTAAAATGTAATTATCAAGATTGTTATTGCTGGTATGCTGAGATTGTAAAAACATCTGGTATATGATATAAAAACCAGCAATCTATGCTAATATTTTTTAATTCTGGAACAAAGGAATGGTACTTGAAAACTTATTTAAAGGAAATTCTGCGGCGTAAGGATCTACTGTTATATTTGGTTACATCCGGACTCAAAGCAGAGCATAGAAATAGTTTTTTAGGATATTTCTGGTGGCTTTTAGATCCTCTGTTAGGTATTGGGGTATACTACTTTCTCGTAGTTTTTGTTTTAGGCCGTGGCGGTGAAGGGTATGGTCCGTTCTTAGTTGTAGGGTTAGTAGTTTTTCGAAGTTTTTCTGCTATTCTCAGAAGTTCAGCTAAATCCATTTCATCCCAGTCCAGTATAATCACACAAGTCTATTTGCCAAAAGCTGTTTTCCCAATTGGTGCAAGTTTGACTCAATTAGTGAACTTTTGCTTTGGTTTGATTGTGATTGCAGTTTTTTTATTTATTTTCCAGATAATTCCTGGGCTCTCAATTTTCTGGCTGCCGCTGGTTTTGTCAGTTCAGCTTTTATTTATGGTCGCTATAGCCCTAATTATTGGCTATATTTGTGTTTTTATACGGGATATTGAAAATCTTATTACTCATTTGGTGAGGGTTCTGCGTTATGGGTCTCCAGTCATTTGGGAATCCAGTATGTTGCCTGAGAAATATGCATGGGTAGCACAAATAAGCCCATTAACCCCATTTTTAAATGGATACCGGAATATTATCCTTTATAATAAGGCGCCGGATTTACAAAGTTTGATCATAATTCTTGTAATATCAGTTGTAGTAATTATTAGTATGTTGTTTATCTATGATAAGTTTGAACATAGAATTATTAAAGTTTTATAGGAGTGTTTGTGATTACAGCCCTTGACATAGCTGTTAAATATACCAATAAAAGTACGCGTAAAGAACTGAAATCTGTGCTTTTTGATGTGATACACAAAAGGTCAGTAAGAAAGGAAGAATTCTGGGCTTTGAATGGAGTAAGTTTTGAAGCAGCAGAAGGAGAGATTGTTGGCATAATTGGATCTAACGGTGCAGGTAAGTCAACGTTATGCAGAGTTATTGCAAGTATACTGGCTCCTGACCGGGGGCAAATGATTGTTAACGGAATGGTTTCAGCTCTTTTGTCTCTGGGTACGGGTTTTAATAAAGAGCTCACAGGCAAAGAGAATATCTATCTAAATGGTATGATGCTTGGTTATTCCAGAAAAAAGTTAGATTTTTTATATAATGATATTATCGATTTTTCAGGAATTAAAGAATTTATTGATCAATCTGTAAAGCATTATTCCAAGGGGATGAAAGCAAGGTTGGGGTTCAGTATTGCAGCTATGCTGGAACCGGATATTCTGGTTCTGGATGAAACTTTGACTGTAGGGGATGAAGAATTTAAACAGAAAGCAGCAAGAAAAATGTTTGAAATCATCCATCATGCGAAATTGGTTATTATCGTATCTCATGATCTGGATTTTATAAAGATGCGATGTACAAAGGCTATATGGATAGATAAGGGAATTGTAAAAGCTTTAGGAGATCCTCTGGATATTTGTAATCAATATAAAAACTTGGTAAAGCCGAAAAAGAAAAAGAAAAAATATTTAACAAATTTTTCAATAACAGAAGCAGAAGTAGAGGAAGAAAAGATTATCAAAGTCAATAACATAGGAATTTTCTTCAATATTTCCCAAAAGAAGTTCTGGGCTTTACGGAATGTAAGCTTTAATGTAAGAAAGGGTGAAATACTTGGAATTATTGGTCACAATGGCGCAGGAAAGTCAACACTTTGTAAGGTTTTAAGTGGTATTCTTAAAGCCGATGAGGGCGATATTGTTGTTAAAGGAAGGACTACAGAGCTATTGGGATTTGGGGCAGGTTTTAACAAGCAGCTAAGCGGTGAAGATAACATTTATTTAAATGGGTTGCTTCTGGGATTACCCAAAAAGAAGATTGACAAGCTTCATGAGGAGATAGTTGATTTTTCGGAACTGAAAAGTTTTATATCAAAACCTATGAAACAATATTCAAGCGGTATGCGTTCCAGATTGGGGTTTAGTATTGCAACATCAGTAAATCCTGATATTTTAATAATTGATGAGGCTTTATCAACAGGGGATTATGCTTTTCATGAAAAAGCAGCAGAAAGAATTCAGGAAACAATTTTAAGCTCTAAAGCTGTTATTGTGGTAACTCATAATATGAATTTTGTAAAAGATGTTTGCACTCGGGCTATCTGGCTTGAAAACGGACATCTGATTTTTGATGGGGAACCGAAAACTGCGGTTGAAATATATAAAAAGAGTATTCATTATTAGAAATAGAAAAACTTTTTATCCTGGAAAACTGGTAATTGTGGATTAATGAAAGGTATACTATTTATAATTAGATGCTCAAAATATTCGATTCCTAAGAGGTTTACACTATGGATATTGATTTAATTTTATTGGCTGGCGGTATTGGAAATCGAATGCAGCAAGTAATTCCTAAACAGCATCTCTTGCTTTCTGGGAAGCCAATAATAATGCACAGCCTTGAACGAGCTGAAAAGATTCCTATGATAAATAAAATAATTATCACATGTCCTGAAAATTTTATTGAAAGTACAAAAGCCATGCATGCTAGTTATAATTTAAAAAAAACAACTATATTCATTTCAGGCGGTGCAACAAGGCAAGAATCAGTTTGTTTTGCTTTAAAGTATGTAAAAACAAAAAATGTAATTATTCATGAAGCCGCAAGGCCATTTGTGAAAAAGGAAGAGTTCGTGAAACTTATTGAATCTCCTCAAGAGAATATAATAATGGCTACAGATATACCATTCACCGTATTAGAAGGAAAAACGTATATAGAAAAGTTATTAGATAGATCAAATCTCTTGAATGTACAGTTACCGCAGAAATTTGATACTAAAAAGATACTCCAAGCTCATACACAAGCAGCTTTGGATCATGCATATTTTACTGAAGATTCGAGTTTGTTCATTACCTATATTAATGAAAAAGTCTATGTATTAAGTGGAACAGAATATAATTTAAAAATTACGAAACCAATTGATTTGAAAATTGGTGAAGTTATCTATCGTAATTATATTAGCGGTGAAGAGTAAATCATGGGCAAAACTTGCATTATAACTGGAGCTAGTCGGGGCATTGGAAAGGAAGTATCAATAAGACTCAGTAAAACTGATAAATTTGATAACTATGTGCTACTAGCTAGAAATCTGAGGGATTTGGAAGTAACAAAGAGTTTAATGAGAAAAAACTTGAGCATAACTTGTTTAGCTTTGGATTTGATGGATTTGAACAGCTTAGAAGATACTATTGCTAATATTTATTCTAAGTATAAAAGTATTGATACACTGATTAACATTGCAGGCTTTGTCGATCCCAAATCTTTGCTTGAAACAACTTTAGATAATTGGAAGAAGACGTTTACCATAAATGTTACTTCTCTTTTTCTATTAACAAAATATGTAGTTAAATATATGAAATCAAAGGGTGGGAAGATTATCAATTTTGCATCAACAGCAGGAATGTCATCACGACCAGGGTGGTTAGCATATGCATGTTCAAAAGCAGCTGTTATAAGCCTGTCTCAAACTTTATCAGAAGAATTAAAAGAATATAAAATAAAAGTCTATTGCATATCTCCCGGCAGATGTGCAACGGATTTAAGAAAAATACTTGCTCCAGAAGAGGATCCTTCTACAATTATGCAACCTGAAGATGTTGCTGTTTTTGTTGAAAACATACTGTCAGATTATGGGGATATCCTTGATAGCCAGAATATTGTATTACGAAAACAGACGATTCCATAGGTAATGTTTTAGTTATAATGAGAGAAATTTAATAAAAAAATCTTATGAATACTACTCCTCAACAATATTTTTATAGAATTACCTTAAATTACTGGAGACGCATGA
>JADHUD010000061.1 GCA_016784705.1 Spirochaetia bacterium
ATAATAACTTTTCACCTCTTTCCATGTTACTTGTACAAACTTCGGTTTCTTTGTTATTCCCATACCCCTCTACTCCTTGTTAATCCTTTTCCCGTGCAACATCTTCACGGGGTTTTTATCCTCGATTTCGATAAGCCAACAGTTGTTATCAAACATAATATATCCTAATTCATTTATTTCTTTTGCCGTTAAGCCGTCACACTCGTAAACCCAATTAAACATAATAGCCCCTTCCCCATATTTTTCTTTGAACCATTCGATATATTTCTCTAAACTAAAAACTCTCATCTTTTATCTCCTTGTAGTATTTTCTACTTGTGTTAGTGCATGATCTAGCTTATTTACAGGCATTTGATCTACAACATCTTCAATAGGTAATTCAATATTTTGGTGACTATACATACGTTTAAATAAATGCTGTTGCTGTGGAGTACACTCAAAAAGTTTTGCTTTTAAGTCTTTTCTTAGAAAGATTTCTACTGTTTTATTCATATCTTACCTTCCTTTGCTTTTTCAACCTGTTCTATTGCTTTTTTAATTACATCACGCACAATCCCTGCCTCTGCCTCTATTGTCGTTCCTCGGCTGATGCAGTCTTTTTCAAGCTCTTCTTTTGACACGCACAATCCCTGCCTCTGCCTCTATTGTTTTCTATACGATTACATTCATTGTTTACATATCCAAATAACATTGATCTCAATTTTTCATTCTCAGCTCTGAATTTTGCAATTTCAGCGTCTTTTTCAGCAAGCTGTTTTCTAAGTTCATCTTCTATCGGTCTTGTGTTCCAGGCTTTAATTGCTTCCTCTCCTGAGTATTCCCAGTTTTCGTATCCGTGTCCGCAATCTTGGCATAAGCCACGATAGAGGGCATCAGAAAAAACACCAACAGAAACATTGCTGCTTCCGCATTTCTCGCATGGTTTTAATTTACTCATATCTTACCTTCCTTTAGAAGTGGTTTTTCTGGAAACATACACCATTCACAATCACTATCAATATATTTTTTTTGATCTTCGGATAAGTCATTATAAGCAACTTTGTACGCAGGCCTGCACTCTATTTCTACATTTTCACACGGGACAAAATCACAAAAACAACACCCACACTCGCCGTCAGGGTTACACAAACCATCAAAACCGTTTTCTTCTAAATAGTTTACTATTATATCAACTACTGTCATTTCTTACCTTCCTTTAGAATAAAATTTCTTTATCATTCAACTTCTTCTATCAAAATGATAAACCGCTGCATAATCAATCTTAGCTTACTTTCTGCTTCAGAAACTTCTGACCGTAACGAGTCTATGTCTGCTTGCACCGTTTCAATTTCTTCTTTGAGTGTATTATAGCTTGGTGCATAGATGATCTCCGTTGTCTGCGTGTGTTTTTGATTGCCGATGGTTATACCTGGGATATGGATAACTCCAAAAATCTGAAGAAAGCCCAAACCATACATAATCACGACAAAGATTAAAGCAAGCCAATGTGCGGTTTTAATTCGTTTCATTGTGTTACCTTCTCTTCTTTGACAGTTTCCTGCCAATCTCCATTTACTAATTGAAAACGAACATCTTCACCATCCGGTAAATAAACGTGTAAATATCTTCTGTTTCTGAAAATATCACACTTATAGCGTGTGTTTTCGATGATTTCATAAACCTTCCCATCAACAGTAAATTCTAATTGTGTTCCAGATATGGTCTTTTTCTTGGTTGCCGGGTAATATGTATATTTCATTCCTCTTCCTCCATTAATCCTTCAGGATCTAGATAATAGTCGAACGTCGTTCTTCCGTCTCGATGTACCTGTCCAACCTGGATGAGCTTAACTAAATAGTTAGGTCTTACTCCATAACTCTCGGCTGCATCTTTGAGCGACTGAAAGATATCACTTCCGTTCGCAGTGATAGCAATTATCTTTTTTTTTTATTCAATCAAACCTCCGGTAATCTGTCTCAAATACTCTTTACCTGAAAACTTTAAGAGATACAGGAGTACGGGGCTCACTATCTCCACTACCGTTGACCCAGCGAGCACCTCGCTGATTTCAAACATGTTTTGAAAACGGATCACAAAGATAATAAATGTTGTTACGGCCAGCCCCTTGATTATCCCGAATAGACAACCTAGCAAATTATCGAGATATGTGAGGTGAACCAGCTCCAAAGATTTTTCTGCTCTCGACAGAAACAGTTTTGAAATAACAAACCCTGCTATCATCAGGATTATAAAAACTATCAAGGTCCCCCATATTCCAAGATTGAATCGCTGGATAGGTGATTTCAACACCTGAACCGCTGGACCGGTAAATGTCACTGCAACAAAAATACCAAGAGCTAAGCCGGCCAGGGTTGCAGACTCTGACAAAAATCCTTTGTATGCTCCCCAGATAGCCCAGGGGATAATAATTACCAGTGCTATAATGTCTATGGGTGATACGTTCATATCTCTACCAATCCTTTCTCTAATTTTTTATTCAACCTAACTGCACCTCACCAAAACATAACATTCCCCACCTCAACCAACCTCAACTGCCATACCCCATCAAAACACAACTCAACTTACCCCACCTTAACCCACCTCAACTGCCGTGCCCCACCAAAACTTACTCTACCAACCCCACCTCAACTGCCGTGCCCGACCCTTCCACGCCTAACAGAAACTAAACAGGCCGTTCCGCATCTAATTTTCTATTATTTCAAACCGACCAAAGCCCACCTTACCATACCCACCTCACCTTAACTGCCTTACCCGACCCTTCCACGCCTAACAGAAACTTAACATGCCGTTCCGCATCTAATTTTCTATTATTTCAAACCGACCAAAGATACCATCTTTATCCGGCCTCCATTCGCCTATGCCTACTCCAAATCCAGCTATTTTAAGCATATCTTTCAGATAGTCTGGAGATGTTGCAATGGGGCTATACAGAATCTCAATATCGGCCGTCCAATCTGACACCTGTCCACGGTATCTAAGATCGCTAGTTGCCCCATTGAGACGTACCATATCTTCTCTCATTGATAATTCTCCTGCTATCGGAACCAGATCTCTCTGATCTTCATTGCAGTATTCTCCAATAATAAAAAATGCACCTCTTGAATCTGTCATAACCAACCCAAGCTGTTTTGCACCTCTTATCATTGCTTTTTTAAATGCATCAGCAGGAAATCCTAATCTTCCGTCACTAAATTTATACACAGATCTTTCAAACTCATCTTTAGGATCCCTGAGTTCTTTTTTGACAGTTTTTTTCTGCTGTTTGTCGAGCATTGCTCTCTTGGCTTTCTCTGACCATTTGTGCATGATTAAAGGTGATACACCCCTAATTTTGACTGTCAATTTCTTTGTTCCTTTCCATTCCTGTACATTTGCTTTAGCCATGTGTTCTTCTCCTTAGTATTTAAAATTGTTCTGTAAAACGTTCATTTTCCACCTCTCATAGCTTCCTTAACCTTCTTCCATCCGGCTCCAACATCTTCCGGACTGAGATAGTCTTCTTCAATCATGTTTGTCTGCAGGGGGAGAGCTTTTCGTGTAGGCATATCTCCCTTTACAAAGTCTTTTGCGTCTTCAAAAATTGCGATATCAGGAGGCATCTTCCACCGGGAGGAAAAGCTCTTGAGCGTATAAGTAAATAGCTTTTCGAGATAATCTTCATACCTCTCCGTAAATGGCACGAGATATTTAACTACTTCGGGTCCTTGTCCGTTGGAATAATTACCATAATAGCCCTGTATCCTTGTCATGAAATCTTTAATATCCACCAGCTACCTCCTGTATCCATTTGTCCGTATCGTCTGTTGCGGTACGGAATTCCTCCAGGACCCTGTCCCATATACCGCTTGCATTGAGGGCTGATGGAAGGAATGGCTGCTTTGACCAGAACTTGTCCTTGCCTGATTTAAGCTCCCAGAACTTGTCCATCATCTGACGTATAATTTCTTCCGGGTGAGCTGGATCTCTTGCTCTGGCCTTGGCAATAATTTGTTTTATCGCCGTTCCCTCTTTGCCATAGTTGGTAAACTTGTCACCGTTTTTTGAAAGGAAGGCTTTGTTGATAGATTGGTACAGTTCAGTTCCTTCCTTGGAAGGGACAATATCTTTGCTATCAATATCTATATCAGAATCAAGATCAGAATCTAAATCAGAATCTAAATCAGAATCTAAATAGTTCGATGGGTATGTATAGGTTATGTTTACCTCTTGTATACCTAACGATAGGGTATCTATAGGGTATTGATAGGGTATTGACTGTTCCTTGATGGTATCAATAACTATCTGAGGGGTATCTTTTATTAAGATAGCCCTTAATCCCTTATGCAATCTGTCTGAAGATTCCCAATTTTGATGTTTAGGCCAGTTAGCCATAATGATATGTTCGCACCTGTAATATACCTTTTTTGACTGCTCAAGCACTTTGAATATCTTCGTCACCTCTGGTTTTGCAAATCCAGACTCTTGTGCTATTTTTCTGAGTGAGATTTTATAAACTCCTGCAATGTTGGTATGTTCATTTGTGAGAAGATAAAAATAGAACAACTTCTCATTTCTGTTTAATTCTTCAACAAACCACTCATCATCCCAGATAGCTGTTGATATATATCGTTGTTTTGCCATTAAACTATCCTTAACAATTCAGTTCGAACTTTCCGTCCTTCTTTTTGAGCCAGCCAGAGCCTGTACCGGGTGGTATAGACAACCTTATGTTTTTTGCCGGTTTTAATTGTTTCATAGGCCTTCTTACCTGTTTCGTTGTAATATTCTTGTTCGTTCATATCCCCTCGCTTAATATTGAAAATGCGATTGCAACCACCTGGGGAACTTGTCCGTTTCCAATTGCTTTTAACCGTTTGGCTCTGTTTGGTATATTCTTCCCAACTCTTGGAACATCCCCTGTGTCGGCAGGATCAGATTGCCATGTGGGGAAATCTATGTTTCCGAGCTGATCAAGAGAACTCCATCCAATAGGCCAGCCCATGAGCCATTCAACCCAATCAGGGTTTAGTTGACCGCCGGTTGTTTCTGATAACCCCATTGCTCCTGGTCTTGGTGATACTTTTCCACCTTTGGTTGAATCGGCAGCCGTAGGTGTTGGATATTTCTTCTTTTCCAACTGATTTATATTGATTGCTAAAACCTTGTGATCAAGCCTATCGTTCTCCCTGCTCTTGCCGTCCTTCCTTGTCAATGCCTTCTGGTTTGTTCCCTTGCTCATACAAGCGGCAGGTGTAGGCCAATTTTTCACTTGAGTTGCCAAACCATCCCCACTTGTTTTGCTACATCCCTTGCGATTATAGTTACCACAAACTGACGGCGTAGGCCAAATCTTCTGTTTCCCATATACAACTTGTTCCCTTAAATTCATCGCAGCATAAGTCCTTCCAGGTCTTGCCTTCTGGTTATATTCCATTATGCGTTCTATTTTTTTCGGTTTAATTGCTTCCAGAGTGTTTGGCGTAGGCCAATATCCAGATCCTCTTTCTTCTGTGCCTTGCTCCGGCATCATCAGCCCCCAGCACGCACCATCTCGCATCGTACCCCAGGCAGGAAAGGTCTCCGAGAACTCTATGTAATCCTCGAGAAGTGAGCATTGGGCTGTTTTCCACAAAGACAAATTTTGGTCGTACTTCGCTAACCACCCGAGCCATTTCTCCCCAGAGTCCTGACCGTTCGCCATCGATGCCAGCTCCTTTTCCTGCTGCGGAAATGTCTTGACATGGGAACCCCCCGGCAACGATATCAACTCGCCCTTGCCAAGGTCGCCCATCAAATGTTGTAATATCATCCCAGATCGGGAATTTTGGGATAAGTCCATCTCGCTGCCTTTGGAGAAGAACTTTTCTTGGATAGTCTTCGATTTCGACAGCACAAACTGTGGTATGTCCTGAAATGATTCCACCGAGGATACCTCCCCCTGCTCCGCTAAAAAGATGTAACTCATTCAAGCTATCCCCTTCTCTCTGATCAGAGCTTTAGTACGTGCCTTGCAGTACTTCGTGATCTGTACATAATCAGGGATAGTTTTTTTCTGTACCAGTAATCTCTTGTCCTCATCAGAGAGTAGTGCATAATGTTTGTCAGACCCACCTGAAGCCATTCTCAGGGCGATTAGCCGGTCAACTCTATCATTACCTATCTTTTTCCTAAGATTGAACTCATAGGCTATACTGTTGCCCTCAAGAAAACCGTTGCAATGTTTACACTGAGGATAGATATCATCATCCATGAGTTCTGTGATCCGTATAGTGCTCGGAATAAAATGTCCACCATCCATTGCAGACCAGTGGTTTGGCTTACCGCAAGAGATGCAGTAACATATTCCCGATCCAAGGAGAGCCTCTTCGACTTTCCTGAGTTTCTGTTTGGCTGTCAAAGCATCCTTTCTGGCCTTGGCAAAAGTTATCTTCTTTGGGTATTTTCTCATAACTAATTCCACAAATTATCGAGTCCGAACATATCAGGGTCCTCAACCGGATATTCTTCAACAGGAGCTTCAACAGGAGCTTTCTGTGGTGTTTCTTCTATCTGTGTGTCGGGATTATCAACATATTCAACTTCAACCTCTTCACCTTCAACACTTTTGATTGACCCTTGATCTGTTTTGGTAGCAAGCTGCATGGCAGTAGACAGTATTCCCCAACGGCTCAACATAGATTTTAAAACTGTCTTGCTTCTCATTGCCGGGCGATTCTGCTGCCATGAAGAAAATGATTTGTCAAAAGTCTTTGAAAACTTTTTTCCATGAGCATCAATTTTCTCAACTGTCCAGTATTCAGTCTTTTCGTAGCCGTTTATCAGTCGGAAGTAGGCTGCATACCCTATGATCATTTCTTCGTTGTCCTGATCCCGATATCCACCCGGGATGGACTTCATGGTAAGTTTACCGGTAAGGTGGTCATAGTTGACAAATTCATCCTTATAAACTTCAGTCACATTAATTGTTTCGTATTGTGCTGTCCTCATGGCCAACTGTATAAATCCCTTCGTCATGATTTGGAATTGTGCAACTCCACCGTAAGGAACGAGGGCAGAGAATCCAAGGTTGGGATCAATAGGAAGGTCCAAGGTGGCAGCTATCATTGAGGCAGTAACAATTGAGTTTGGTTCGATATTACTCATGGCTTTTGAGTTTGATACAGTCAAAACACTGGCAAGAAACGCAGGAGCTTTTTCCCCAATGATTTCTTTGAACCGGTTTTTCACGTAGTCCGAATTGATTATTGCTTTAACGGAACTTACCGTGTTTTTTTGAAGTGAATTATTTGCTTTCATTATTTTTATTCCTTTACTACGCTAAGTTTGATTCCTGCACTTACGCAGAACTGACGGAGAGCATTAAACTGTGTCTTTGTCATAGTTATGTCAAAACGGAATGTCTTGATCTCTTCAAAATTGTCGATGTTTTTAACAAGAGCCTCTTCAGGTTTTGCTTGAGCTGCCCTGCTTGCTTCCCGGATCTCTTTCTGAGCTGCTTCACGTTCAGCATCTTGTCTTCTTCTTTCAGCCATTTCTGCAGCAACCTTATCAGCCTGTTCTTTTTCTGCGATCATCCGGTCTTTTGATCTGAGGGCGTCTGCAAGAGAACCTGTTTGTGTATATTCTGTGATTACCCTGGGAGTCCACTGATCATCACACACCGATGCTATTGTTTGCAGATCAGATCCGATCTGAGACAATTTTTGTGTGATTTCAGACTCTATTTTTTTTAGGGTGTAGGTTTTGTTTTCCCACCGGGGATCATCAAACCATTTCATAGTATAGATCAGATCTGCGTGAGGGCTGTCGTTGACGATTTTAGCCTTGAGTTCAACAACTGCTTCAAGTTTATCCTTCTTCTCCTGTGCTTCGAACACAGAGAGCTGAGACGATATTTCATCAATCGGCTTGTCTATGATTGCCAGTACCTCTTTCATAAGGGTTTCGGCGTTCAGGTAGGGTTCCATGAACTCTTTTTTAATGCGTTTCCGCTCGTTGTCGAGTCCAGTCTTCAGCCCTCGCAAAGAAGCAAGGGTACTTTTTCCTTCTTTTGCAGTCTCTTCAGTGAATGTCAAACCTTTGTATGGTTCAACCATGAGTGCTACTTTTGCTTTTAATTCAGTATAGTTGTGCTCAATCTTTCCGGCTTTTACGTTGTTTATAATGGTTAATTCGTTCAATTTACGCTCCTAATCTTAATTTTACGTTTGGTGCTACTCTGGGGATGATGTTTTCATTCCAGAATTTGATTTCTGCTTCCTTGAGAGTTTGGATGTCGTCTTCGACATCTTTGCGGTCAAAAAAATATCTCCGGTCTTCAGCCCAGGTTAATGACTCGTTATATGATGTGTGTATTAAATGGGCGGTGAGAATGGCAAAGTCATATCCTGTTACCATGAGATAGTGAAGGATTTGACAGTAGTAATTATCCGGAACACTGTCTTTCCACTGCGCCCATGCTTCAGCGTTGCGTGGTTCAGCGGTTTTGATTTCCAGAACACCATTTACCCCGGATGCCGTAAGCTCTCCGTCTACCGAGGCTCTCAGGTAGTCGTATTCTTCGTCTATGAGGATTTCATAGGGTGAGTGATAGATTTCATACTCCGGGAAGTCCAGAGCAAACAGATCCCGTAAAGGTGATTCTGCATTGTTGCCATATTGGACACGGAGGTTGCCGGATAAATCTTCTGGTTCTTTTTTGCCGATCTTTTCAAGATACAATTCGGTAATAGACTTGTATTTATTCATTTGGAGAACGGTAGCAGCATCAGATCCACCAATGCCTTTTGTTCTCTCGCCTAACCACGCCTTGTGGTCTTTACAGTTAATTCTTTTCATGCTATCCTACTTGTGTTGTGTCCCCGAAAGGGGGCTTTTTTTGTGCGCTATGCATCTGATAATCCCGGATAAAGTTTTTGAATATCTTTATGCCGTTGTGACAGGCTTCTAAGCGTTCTGAGTCTGAAGATAGGTTATCAAGGTATTCGATCAACATTTGATTGAAGGCGTGTCCGGCGTTGTCACCGGTCAATCGGATCTTCTTGTGCAGTTCAAGTTTTCTTTCTTCCTGTTTTGTGAATTCACCGATAAGATTACTGAGGTTTTCAAAATGAGGATCTGTGTCAGGCTCATCTTCTTTTAAGATTTTCTCAAAGTCTATCTTGGGTGCATGTCTCTCTTCATTAGCCTTTCTGACATCCTCTTGCCACTGTGCTAATTTCCGCTTACGTGCTTCTGCCTGTTCCTGCTCCTTCAGGATGTCTTCTTCAGATCTTTCAGGCTTTTGGGGAGTAAGTTTTCCCAATTCTTTGGCTTTTATTTCCTTCCGTTCGTTTAATTCATCGTCAGACAGGAGCCGTTGTTCTACGGTGTCGAAGTGTTCAAGCCAGCGGTTAACGGTAGATTTAGCTAATCCAACGTCTTGCAAATAATTCATCCAAGTTAACCTCGACCCATTTGGGTTGAGGTCTGTTCTTAACCCTGACCTATCCAACTGCTCTCTGGCTTCATGCAACTCCTTGCAGATCTCAGCGGTGAGATTAGATTTCTTTAAAGAAACAACTTTCCACTCTTTGACCTTTTCGCTGACTCTCAATACGGAGAGTTCGTAATCCCATGTCATGAGCATGCTATATACTCAATAACTTTTTTCTGGATGTACTGGAGTCCTTTCCCGGTTACCAGCGTCACAGTAACCATTCCCTTGGGAGTCTCTTTAATTTTGGTCTTAAAGTATCCGGCTTTTACAAATTGACCAAACGGCTGGTTCCAATTCGAACTATTTGAAGAAAGGATGCTCATATCACGTAGATGCCCAAAGAGATCGTTCCTTCCCACGTGCATACCCGTTTCCTCTTTTATGCTTTCTTCCAACATGTCTGCAGCTTCTTTCATCGAATAATGCTTTCTGTCCGATATCACCAGTTCTCCAAACTGTGCTAATGGAACGATCTCTTTTAAGATTTCGTTTTTTTCTTTAATCGACTTATTACTGACAACCAGAGCTTCAGTCAGTTGCAGAATTAAGTCTTTGCTTTGTTGTATTAGTTGACTATTTTCCACTTACAACTCCTTCTTTTGGTACTTTGTAAAACGACCTGGCACTCATAAACCCTACCGCTGCACCAACGGCAGCACAAATAATCATTCCGATTACAATTGCAATATCTAAACTCATTTTGCTCTCCCTATTCCTTTTCTCGAATACAGCTTGACTCCTGCAGCTTTAAGAGTTTTCTTTTTCGTAAAGGCCATAATGAAGCAAATACCCAAAGATCCAACTACCAATACTCCGCAAAATATCCACAGTAAAATTGTCTGATACATCATTTCCTCCTTTAAAAATTGAGGGTGAGTGACCTCTTTATCTACTCACCCTCTGGGTGTAATGTCGAACTTACTGCTCCGCTTATCCCCCCTAAGAATAATTAGTAAAATGCTAAACTTTTTTGCGGATCAACGATCCGG
>JADHUD010000062.1 GCA_016784705.1 Spirochaetia bacterium
AGATAAAACTAAGTAAGTCTGGTGACCATAGCAGAGGGGTCCCACCCGTTCCCATCCCGAACACGGAAGTTAAGCCCTCTTGCGCCGATGGTACTGCGGTTCGTCCGTGGGAGAGTAGGTCGTTGCCAGGCTTTTTTTTTATTTAAAAGCACCCATTTAGGGTGCTTTTAAATAATACATTGGTCTAAAACAACATAAGCAGAAACCGGAGGTTTCTGCAAGGAAAAGCTTATGAGAACAAAAGCAGCTTTCTTTAAAAAGAGCAGTGAATAAGTCTGGTTACGCCAAGGGAAACGAATAGCTTTTCCCGGTCGTATGCCAGGCTTTTTTTTCTTTTTTTTTGTATTATAGGGCTAAGTTTTTCTATTTAGTTAAAAATTAACAATAAAGTTCCTGCAGGAATTTTCCCAGCTGAATTGGTGAAGATACCTTAGGAAAAGTACCGGCTGAATATGGCAACCCGGAATTCAAACTATCATTTCCAATTAAATCAACTACATCAACTAAATTATTTGAGAGTATTAAATTAATTTTCTCTGAAACATCCTGTGCTGTTTTTTTGAAAATTTCATTAAAACTCATCTTAGAAGAAATATGAGGTGCCCACGGGTGTTTCCACTCAGAATGTTTAGTATTTAAAACATCAAGGTAATCTGGTATATATGGTGGATGAAATAAAGCTAAGAGGCGTGATTGTGTACGCTCTTTTTCAATTTCTTTTATGCGGTTCACTTGATTTATTCTCCAACTATCGATTTTCTGCAAAAAATACATAGAATCTTTATAGGCATTATGAATACGGATATTAATATCTTCAAGTGAATAGGAATTTTTAAATAAAAATTTGATTGCTTTGGAGAGAATGTTTATTAAGTCTTCAGGAGCCTCTGAACCGAGATTAATTAATTTAAAAAATGAGTATGTATCGGGACTTTGTACTGAAAGAACGCTGCTGATTTTAATATCAATTAATCTCTCCAGAAAAGGATGATAAAATTTGTTTTCTTTACCCCAGCCTGAAAAGTAGGTTATAAAAGGATGTGTTTCACGATCAAGAGAGGCATGAGTTAAAAATCCCAAAATATATGAACCAATGGGAGAATTCCAGTTGTTATCAGAAATTAGCATTTCATGTATTAATATGCTGCAGAACAGACCATAATTCTTTCTATGTAGTGATTTTCCCCAAAATAAAGAGGAAGGCATCGTACGTTGATTGTGAAGAAAAATATCTGGTCCCTGACATCCAAGAGTGAACCAATTGTGATGTTTAATAGTAATAGTAATGCTTTTTGCTATTTCCCTGCCAAATAACGAATGAGTAATATGTGACGGCATATTTTGACTTTAGAACTAACATCTAGAAAAAGCAACATCAAATAACATATAATAGGGAAAAACTTGAATTCGGGATTTACATTTTTATATTCCCTATTGCAAAGTACATACTTCTCAATTATTCTAAATAATACATTTAAAGAGAGAAAGGATATGTTTAAACAGGTATTAGTTGCATGATAAAACTTTTTAAACCAACATTAAAGCGAAAAGATATGGATTCTGTACTCAATACAATGGTTGATGAGTCTATTGGACCAGGGGAAAAATATAAAGAATTTTCCAATTTAATCAGAGAATATTTTGGTGCAGAAAGTTGTACTCTACTGAGATCTTATATAAACGCCTTTGAAAAGGCATGTGAATTACTGCATCTTGGGAAAGAGTCAAAGGTGATTATATCGCCGCTTTCACCAGTTTGGTATGTTGATATTCTTGAAAAGCTGCAATGTAGTATTTTATTTGCTGATGTTGATCAATTTACCGGATGTATTTCTTATGAAGCAGTTAAAGAACTTTTGCCGCAAAATCCTTCTGCATTGATTATGTATGATACTTTTGGAAATCTTCCGGATTATGATAAGCTTTCAGAAATTCCTATACCCATAATTGAGGATATAACTCAGGGATTTGGTACAAGAAAAAATGAGTATAAACCTGGTGAGATATCGTCTATACTGATAGCAGCCTTTGAAGAGGACTCCATTATTACAACAGGAGGCGGAGCTTCTTTAGTAGTAAATGAGAAGAAGTATGTAAAACCGCTTCAGGATTTAATGGACAAAACAGGTGATTTGGAGCTGATGCCTGACATGAGTGCTGCGCTTGGGATTGTACAGTTTAAGTCTATGCCTGAATTAATGGAGAGGAGGCGTGAATATCTAGCTTTATTTAGAAGTTCAGTAAGTAAAACTAAGCATAAAATAGTGATTGAAAGTTCAGATTTAATTATTGAAAACGGGTATGTGTTACCAGTTTTACTTGATTCAAGGATTAAAGAGGTCAATAAGTTTACTAAAAGATATAAAATTGAAACAATAAATCCATTTGAAAGTTGTGCGATTAGTAGAGCTGAAGCTGATCTGAATCGTTATCCTAACAGTATGCCTTTCAAATTACGGACACTGCTTTTTCCTTTATATCCTTTGTTATCAAAGGATCAATTGAAAACACTGGTTAAAGTGCTTTCAACGTTACCCTAATATCAGCACAGAAAGAGGTGCAATGAAACGTTCATTACATAAAGTACTCATAGTAGTCAATATCAATAAACCTCAGTCAGAAAGACTTGTATCTGATATTTCGTCATATTTATCGGAATTGCATATTGAAGTTCAGGTTTTTCGTCTTTCGGGAAGAATCGACCCGCCGGTTATTGATAATATTGACCTGGTTTTCAGTCTTGGAGGTGATGGAACAGTTCTGTTTTGTTCACGTATTCTCCAGGATAAGGGTATACCAATACTTGCCGTAAATCTTGGCACATTCGGCTTTATTACTGAAGTCTCAATTGATGAGTGGAAAGAGGCGTTTGACCAATATATGGCCGGAAAAACTGGATTATCCCATCGATTAATGATTCGTGTTGTTGTTATACGGGATGGTGAAAATATCTTTATGAGCCGTGGTTTGAATGATCTTGTTGTGAAAGCAAATGGAGTCTCAAATATAGTTAGATTGAAACTTAATCTCAACGAAACACGTTTAGGAACATTCAGAGCAGATGGAATTCTGGTTGCAACTCCAACTGGATCTACTGCATACAGCCTGGCAGCTGGTGGTCCAATTCTAGATTCTGAAATGGATGCATTGATTGTTACCCCAATATGTCCATTTACTCTCTCTAACAGGCCAATAGTAGTTTCAGGAGAGGATATTATTCATATAGAGGTTTTAGAGCACCAGAGAACGGATTTAAATCTCTCTATTGATGGGCAGGAAATGCTGCCTCTTCAGGAGGGAGACATAGTTATGGTCGAGAGATCAAGAGGACGTGCACTGTTGGTTTTATCAAACAAACGGAACTTTTATGAAGTTGTCCGTGCAAAATTAAATTGGTCAGGAGATTCTGATGCTTGAGACTTTGCATATTAAAAATTTTGCATTAATTGATGATTTGACGCTGACATTCACAAAAGGGCTGAACATTCTCAGCGGAGAAACAGGAGCTGGAAAATCAATTCTTATCGGCGCAATAAGTATGATATTAGGTGCTCGCGGAGACAGCTCTGTGGTTAGAACGGGTTGTAATGAAACCATTGTAACAGCAGTTTTGCACATTCCTGAAGATTCGGAATTAACAAACTGGTTAGAAGAGCATGGAATTGAGTATGACAATAGAATCGTTATCATTAAGCGAATAGTACGCATTAATGGGCGCGGATCAATTTTTATACAATCTGAACAAATGACTCTTAAAGATTTGCAGTATATTTCTCATTTTCTTTTTGATATACACGGACAGCACGAACACCAATCAATTTTGTATGAAGAGTCACAGCGAAAATTAGTCGATTCGTATGGTAAATTGAACACTCAAGTAGTTGAATATAGTGGAGTTTATGATAACTTAAAAAAATTGAAACAGGAACTTGCTTTATTTCACACCTCAAAGCAGGAAGAGATTCGCGAAAAAGAGATGCTTGAGTATGCAGTTCGTGAAATTGAACTTGCATCACTGCAAACAAATGAAGATATTGAACTTCAGGAAGAGCTGCATCTATTATCACAAGCTGAGCAGTTAACGGAATATATATCTGAATGCAGCAGTATGCTGTATGGCAATACAAATCCCGGTGTTATAAGCCTTATAAAATCTGCCCAGAAATCACTTGCAGAAGCCTATTCAATCGACAGAAGACTTGAACAAGTAGAAAAACAGGTAGAATCCTCACTCTATGAGCTTGAGGATGCCTATGATTTTCTTCGCCAGTATCGCGAATCAATTGAATTTTCTCCGGCACGTTTGGATACAATTCAGGAACGTTTACAGTTAATTAAAAATCTTATGAGAAAATATGGGAATTCAATCCCGGAAATCCTGGAATACAAACAAAAAGCACTTGATACACTGAATGAAATGGAAAATGAGTATGCGGATAGAAAAGAGCTGGAAACCGCTATCTCAAAATTGGAGATTGAATTAACGGGAAAGGCAGCCGCACTTTCTCAGAAAAGAAAACAGACTGCAGAAAGGCTGGGGCCGGGAATTAAAAAGCATCTTACACTATTAGGTATGCCGCAAGCTGAATTTATTGTAGATATTGAGTCTGCTGATATTCACAATTCAGCTGCAAACTTCCACTCCTATGGTATCGATTCAGTTTTTTTTAAAATTTCTCCTAATATGGGCGAGCCGGCAAAAGAGTTGAAAAATATAGCATCAGGCGGTGAATTATCAAGAATTATGCTGGCTGTAAAAACAGTTTTCTCTGAAAATGATACCATTGAAACGCTGATTTTTGATGAAATTGATGCGGGAATCGGCGGCGCAATAGCTTCAGCTGTAGGAGATCATCTCAGCAAACTTGCTAGAAATCGTCAGGTACTTTGCATTACTCACCTTGCTTCAATTGCTGCCAAAGCTGATACACATTTTTCTGTGTATAAACGTGAAGAAAACTTAAGAACTTTTACAGAAGTACGGAGACTGGATGAAGATGAGAGAGTGTTAGAAATTGCCAGAATGCTGTCAGGTAATTCAGCAGCAGATTCTGCTGTTGTTCATGCCCGTGATTTGCTTCAGGCTAAATGAAAACAGAACTTTTATATCAGTCCAGAGAAATTCCCAACTGTTGAGCAAGTAATACAAGCCCTCTGCCTTTTTTTCGTAAATTACCATTCTCATCTCTCAGCAAATTGAAAACAATTTCCTGGAGCGTCGTCGTATCGATAAACAATCCGCATTTTGAGATAGTTTTAAGCAGTTCAGTTAATTTTAATGCACATTTGTCATCCTGTGATGTTGTAAGTATGTCAATTTGCCTTTTTAGAAAGTTCTGTATTAAAGATTTAATTGTTTTAATATCCTGATCAGAGCCGAACTCACTGATTATAGTTAACAGTTTCAATAACAGTTTGCTTTTATGAGCAAATTGAGATTCCTGACAATAATCCGCTAATGACAACTCATATCTGATAAACATCATACAGTATCCCAAAAGTGTGGAATCAGGCTTTTTGTTTTGCGTAAAATTATTTTGAGAGTAGTAAAGATTTTCTTTTGACGTAGTAAAAATTTTCATGATGTTGCTGATTTTTTGCTGATCATATTCTACGGTTATTTTAAAACTTTCATTAACCCATTTTGCTATACTATTTAACATTCGAGGAGGCAGCTGCTGTAATGGAATAGTTACTGTATCCTTTGATTCAGATTCAATAAATACCTGAATTACAATTTCTTCATCAATATTGTCAAATAATACGACATTACAACTGAATTGTTTTAGAATTGTTGTGTTTTCAATTGTTAATGTAAAATTTCTTATAATCCCATTTGATTCTCCGGTACTGATTCCCCCATTATTTTTCACCAAATCAAGAAGTTTGAAAAAACCGTAGTCTGAATTATGTAAATGATTATCAGGTAAAAGAAAACAGCTCATGGCAAAATAAGCAGCACTTTCATAGATTCCCGAAAACTTTGATAATAAAGTTCTCATCTGAACTTTTCCGTTTTTCATTAACGGGATATTACTCTTGGCTTTTTCGAGGAAACCTTCCAACTGTTTTTTTAAATTATTATCAGTAAATTCTGCATATAATTTAATAGCATGAAGTGCATATTTAATATTTTGTTTTGGTTCCAGTCCAGAGATGTCAGCAAAAAACCAGCCACAGGAGGTATACATAAAATGCCTGAATTTTTGTCCTTCCAATAGAGTTAACACTCTGTTTTTTATATTTGAAGAGCTGCTTTCTTTAACAAACTTTTTTATAAAGTTCTGGGGATTTTCAGCCCCGCAAACTACTTTTCCGTATTCACTAAGAATCGCAGCAGGAGCTGCTGCCGTTAATTCAGCTATTTCTTTTTCAAAAATACTAATTAAGGATTTGCTTAAAGTATCAAAACCATCACGCAGATAGGTCCGCCATTCTTGGTTCCAGTTGTCTTCACCTCCTGTCGAACAGCCGCAATCTTTATACCATCTTGAAACACCGTGAGAACAGCTCCAGGAAGTACCCTTTGATTCCTCACCAGATTTAAGTATTGCTGAAGCTAGCGGGGGATTTTTTTCCAGAATATCACCATAGTTGGTAAGACGTAGAACAGGATCATTATCAATTTTTTTAACAAGAGCAGCAAGACACATATCCCCATAGGGCTCATGGTGACCGTATATTTCTCCATCAGTTGCAGTATGGATGAGAGGGCTGCATTCGCCATCCTGACATGAGTACCCTTTAATGGTATTATAGAGGGTCTCGGCATTTTTCAGGAAATGACCAAAACTGATACCGGAAGCAAGTTCAGGATGGTAAAAGAAAGCTGCAATCGATCCCGATTTACCCTCGAGGCGAAACGGTTGATTATATAGGTACTGCGATTTTTCCAGTGAGTTGAAAACAACCCTTCCGTCATCAAATAATAATTTTGCGGCTTGCCATGGAGAAAGAATAACAAAGGTGACTCTATGTTTAATGAGTAAATCGATAGTCTGTTGATTAATTGCAGCCTCAGGAAGCCATACGCCTTCGGCTGAACGGGAATAATGGTAATAAAAATCCTGTAAACCCCATACTAACTGTGTTTCAGCATCCTGATACGAATTCAAAGGTAATATTGTGTGGCTATAAGGTTGTGCTATTGCATTACCATGTCCATTTAGTTTCCCAGCACTGATTTTATCAGCTTCAACAATTTTTATATATGTTTCTTCGGCTTCAGTTTTAAGCCACCGCAGCAATGTAGGCCCAAAATTATACGAAATTCTACTATAGTTATTTACTATGTCCTGAATTCGACCGTCATATGTGAGATATCTTGAGAATGCATTAGCCCTATAACATTCATAATAAATTTTTTCATTCCAGTTGGAATATGGTTCAGCAGATTTTTGATAGGGGATTATTCCTGTTTCCGGATTTTCCCTTGGGGGCTGATAAAAATGTCCATGTAAAACAATGTTAGTTATCATTTATTAAGTATACATATTCCTTCACTACCTGATCAATGTGTCAAATTAAAAAACTGCGAATAATAGCGGTTAAATTTTATCAACCGGTGAAAATTATCAAGTAAATGATCATGTTGACTAAACCCAAGCTTTTATCTACGATTAACCCGATGATTTGAAAATGTGGATTGTTATTTTAATGTTGGTAGTTGGATTTATCGAAAAATGGAGAATATATGACTGTAGATATGTATAAATCACTTTCCATTGAAGAATTGCAGCAATTAACAACCAGAGAAGGTGTTAAAGCGGTTGACCGGTATAATCGTGAAGAGTTGATAGAAATACTTGAAGAGATTTGGGAAGAGAAAATTGCTGACAGAAAGCTCAATAATGATATTATGCGCCTGAAAGGAAAAAAGTATGATATTTATCGGGAAGATCTAAATGAGAATTATAAAAACAATGAGTATGTAATTCCCGAACATTACCCCAAAACATATATTCAGCTATTACTCAGAGATCCTTATTGGGCATATGCCTATTGGGATATTAATCAGTTTGATCTGAAAACATTACTCACAAAAACACCTGAACCGGAATTTTTTCTCAGGGTATATGAAATGGAGAGCAAAACAACTGAAGTTGAAGACTCTTTAAGTAGTTTTGAGATTCCTGTTAAAGCTGAGGATTCAAGCTGGTATATAAATCTTCCGACTCCTGGCCGTTGGTATCAGGTTGATCTTGTGTATTTTATTGGTGCTGAAAATGAAGAATTATTATGCAGATCACATATGATTGAAAGTCCTGGTGGCTATTGGTTGAACAGAGGAGAGGAACTGAGAAAAGATCCGGATGCTTTTAAACTGTTTCTTTCAGGTGTTTCTGATAGTTCCGGACATATATCTGATAATATCCTGATTCAGAAAATTCTAGCAGATATGGAAGAATCAAGAAATTCATCCAATGAGGTTTAATATGGGAAAAGGACTTGTCGGATTGACATTACATGCTCACTTGCCATTTGTGCGTAATCCAAAACACCCGAGATTTTTAGAAGAGGATTGGCTTTTTGAGGCCATATCTGAAACATATTTACCAATGCTTCGTATGTTTAATAAATTACGTTCTGAAGGAGTATCTTTTCGGATTACTATTTCTCTTTCCCCAACGTTATGCAGCATGCTGGCAGATAAACTACTACAATCCCGTTATGTAGAATATGCAGAAAGACTTTTGGAATTAGGTAAAAAAGAGATTGAACGTACGATTGATCAACCTGAATTTAACCGTCTTGCAAAAATGTACTGTTGCATGCACAAAAATAATTTAGAAGATTTCAATGAGTTATACCGTCAGAATATTTTAACCGGTTTTTGGAGCCTTGAAGACAGCGGACACCTGGTTTTAATAACCACAGCCGCCACACATGCTTTTCTTCCGTTGTTTCAGGAATATCCGCAAGCAGTTAAAGCACAGATTGAACTTGCTATAATGTCTCACATCTCCCATTTTAGAAGAAAACCAAAGGGATTTTGGCTTCCGGAATGTGGTTTTTATCCTGGGCTTGAAAAAATTCTTGCCTCTTATGATATAGATTATTTTTTTACTGCTTCACATGCACTGACTCTTGCTGATAAAAAAGTGGATAGAGGCGTATATGCTCCAGTAAACTGTGGTAATGGTATATCAGCTTTTGCCCGTGATTATGGATTATCACAGGCTGTATGGTCTGAAGATGATGGATATCCGGTTGATCGGGTTTACAGAGAGTTTTACCGTGATATTGGTTTTGATCTTGATGCAGACTATTTGCGGCCCTATCTTCATGCACAGAATATTCGCTCGTTTACCGGCTTCAAGTATTGGTCTATTACTTCAAAATCAAATACTAAAGAGGTGTATGATCAGGAACTTGCTGAAAAGCGTGTTCTTGAACACGCAGGTAATTTTATCTATATGATTAAAAGAAAAACTCAAAGTCTTGAGAACTCACTTGACAGGCCGCCGTTTTTCTCGATTCCTTTTGATGCTGAACTTTTTGGTCACTGGTGGTTTGAGGGTGTTTCCTGGTTTGAACAGGTCCTGAGACTGATGGAAAAAGAGGATCAGATAGAACTGACAACTCCTGAAAGATATCTTAATAATTATCCTGATAATCAGCTGGTACAACCGGCTTTATCAAGTTGGGGTAATAAAGGATATTCCTCTGTTTGGGTAGATGGATCTAACGATTGGATGTATCGGCACTTGCATAGATCGATTGACAGAATGACAGAACTGGTAGAGCGGTTTCCCGATCAAGTTTCTCTGAAAGGAAGATTTTTGAAACATGCTGCGCGGGAAGTTCTTCTGGCCATGGCTTCAGACTGGCCATTTGTGGTAAGCAACGGTACTTCAGTAGGATATGCCCAGCACAGATTAAAAGAGCACCTGCACAATTTTAACCTTGTTTATGAAAATATGTGCAGAAATTCAGTAAATACCGAATGGCTTACAAGGACTGAGAAAAAAAATAATTTATTTCCAGATATTGATTATAGAATTTTTGCAAAATCCTGAGGGTCTTCTGTAATCAAGTAGAGCATGTGACATATTCATGGAGTTACATGCCGTTTTTTGTATGTTGTAACATGCACTTCATGCCAATTCCCTACGTTTGTTAAGTATATAAATTGGTATTCGACTAATAACCCCCTATTTCAATTTCTCAAAACTTGACTTTAGCATACGATCAGTTATTATATTATAAGTGGTAAAAAGTAGTAAAAAGTGGGAATAAATCCCAAACTACTCTAACTTTACTGTCCAAAGGTGGGGATCGATGCTGACCGGTGAATATAAAAATACAATTGATGAGAAAGGCCGGATCCTCATACCGTCACGATTGCGTAGTTCAATTGCAGGAAATACGCTCATTGTAACGCGAAGTATCGAAAAAAACTTGTGGATGATGCTCCCGGAAATGTGGACAAAAGT
>JADHUD010000063.1 GCA_016784705.1 Spirochaetia bacterium
TACAGCCTCTTCCACGCTCTTCTTTTCCGTGAGCATCAACAGCTCATCAACTCCCGGCATAAAAATTGAAGTGTGCTCAAAGACTTCCTGCACCACCGGCATAACCGACTTGTCCTTCAGGAGCTCTTTCCGTATGTTAGGATCAAAACTTATTTTTGCCCCATTTGCGATCGCAAAGTGCATGGTTTTTACAATCTCAGCTGCAAAGGCGGGATCAGCCATCAGAGAGCATCCCATTACATGAAAATAGTTGATCCCTTTCAGTTCTTCCCGGGATGGTGCTTTCGGTTCAACCGCGGGAGTATTTCCGATGTGGTAGATAAATTTCCTTGATCCGTCTTCAAAATAGGTTACGAAAGCGACTCCCGTTGTACCGCTGGGGCTTATCAGAACTTTTGAACAGTCGACCCCATCTTTTTTCAATCTGTCGAGAATGCAGTTTCCGAAGTCGTCATCACCGACGCCACCGATAATACCGGCACTATGCCCCAGCCGAGCAACTGTATCTATGAATATTGCCGGAGCACCGCTCGGATACGGTCCTTTGAAATTACCGGCTTCCTTAAGGCTCATTCCGGCTTCAGGGCGCATTATCTCTACCAGCATCTCCCCCATTGTCCATACTTCTGCCATCTTTTAATCCTCTGTGAGAAAGTTCTTTCGTAGAAATGTCAGCGAATCGGCAATTCTTGTATCCATCTCTTCAGGGCTGGCTCCTTCGCTTATATCCCGCCAGACCTTAATATCTTTTCCTACCTGTCCGCCGTCATAATAGAACGGCTCCATAACAACTCCTCCGTCGAACCGGATATCGCGCAGTGATTTCCCGATCTCAGCCCACGGGAGAGATCCCTCGCCTGGAACCTTCCGATTGCCTTCACCAACATGCAGATGCCACAGTCTGCTGCCGGATGTTCTGATTGCTTCAGCTATATTATCCTCTTCTATATTCATATGGAATGTATCAAGCAGAACGCCGACATTATCACTCCCCACTTCATCACAGAACTGATTTGCCTCGGCTGCAGTATTCAGGATATGCGTTTCGAACCTGTTCACTACCTCCAGGCAAATCCTTACATCATTCTCTACGGCAGCAACCGCCAGCTTCTTCATGCTTTCCACGCCCCTCTTCCAGATAGCCGGTTTATCAAGATCGCTGAAGTCATTTGGCCAATAGGTATACTGAACCCCTACAATGATCTTTGAATCGAGCCGGTTCATCGCGTTCATGATATCTGTCAGAAATTTTATGCCTGCTCTGCGTACAGAAGCATCTGAGGAAGCTACATCTTTATCTTTAGGCGGACCGATATTACAGGTTATCGTAAGGCCGAGATCTCTGGCGAGATTTCTCAGTGCGAGAATTTCTTCATCTTCCATTTCAAGAAGATGTCCGGCACCAATTTCCAGAATGTCAAATCCCAGTTTTCTGACGCGTTTTGCGGTTTCAAGATAATCACAGCTCCAGGTATTACCCCAGTAGGAATAGAGTGTTCCGAATTTCATACAAACCTCCATAAGTCAGATGCAAATATAAGCTAGATGCAAATATCTGCAGTCCATCCATCACTATCTATTATGTGCTCGTGCACATAAAGATATTTATAGCATATCACTGGTTTGTGAATAACACAAGAATATTTACGCAAGTCTCAAGTATATCTATATACCTGTATGCCTGTAATCCGCTTTTTTCCGCGTTATAAACTGCTTTCCAAACCGCTTTTCGTTTTAGGCTTTTCGTTTTATAAGAGTGCTCTGTTACAGAACATTTTTTTATGCTAGAATGTGCTCGTGTATTATTGGGAATCGGAGATTGTGAATCGGAGGTCGTGAGTGTCTATAACAATAAAACAGATTGCAGAACTGGCCGGTGTCTCCAGAGGGACAGTTGATAAAGTGCTCAACGGACGCCCGGGGGTTAAAGCTGAAACCCGGGAGCGCGTTCTGAAAATAGCCGATGAGCTGGATTACAAACCAAACTATCTCGGGAAAGCCCTTGTCAAAAGCAGGGAAAAAACCAGAATCGGTGTGATACTTACTCCAGAATACAATCCTTTCGTACATGAAATCATTCAGGGTATTCATCAGGCTCAGGATGAATTCAAACTGTTCGGTATAGAGATTGAAATAAAGATGCTGAACACTCTCGAACCGGCAGAACAGATCGGAATACTGCACTATTTTGAGAACGAGAACTTTGCAGGAGTTGCAGTTTTTCCGCTGAATGATACGCAGGTCATCCGTAAGGTAAATTCCATGAGTGCGCGAGGTATCGCCATAATCACCTTCAATTCCCGTATAAAAGAGATAAATGACATCTGTTTCATCGGACAAAATCATTACTGGGGTGGCCGGACAGCGGCTGGATTGATGACTAAGCTTCTCCCTGAAGGAGGCGAAACAGCCGTTATTATCAGCGCTACTGCGCTCTCCTGTCATCAGGACAGACTGAAGGGGTTCACTGACAGGATTAAGACCGTTACACCTGAAATCACCATAAGAGCGGTGAAAGAAAACCAGGACCGGACAGAGTCAGCTTTTAGAATAATGCTGGAATACTGCAATTCCTATCCCGATCTCAAAGGTCTATACATAACCGGGGGTGGTTGTGCAGGAGTATGCCGTGCTCTGGAAGCTGCAGAGAAAACAGGCAGGATTAAAGTTATCTCCCATGATGTGGTCTCCGACACCTTACAACTACTCAATACCGGAGCAATAGACTTCACCTTGGGTCAGACTCCTGAACTGCAGGGGTATCTTCTGATAAAAACCCTTTTCGAATATCTGATCAAGCAACAGAAACCAGTATCCGGCATCATAGACATACCTATCGAAATAATAACCTCAGACACGCTGCAATATCAGCTCAGTAATGATCCAGCTCCAGAGATGCAAGAATAAAAGCGCCGACCCCTTTGAAATCATCGGAAACTACCGGCTCATTGATATAGTAATTATATGATCCATCACGGTAGGGGTTTCCTCCTAATCCTGCAACAGAGCAGGTTCCGGTCAGATGAAGATTCCCGTTGGAATCATACTGCAGCTTGTACTGAACCAGCCCGCGGTATCCTCTGACCGCAGCCTTTTCAAGCTCTTCAGATGTATCATACCCTAACCGGTAAGCTTTGTGCAGAAAATAGGAAAACATTGCCGAAGACGAGCTTTCAAGATAATTTCCAGACCGTCCTTTCTGATCAAGAACCTGATACCACAAACCAGTCTCAGCATCCTGATAAGCCATAATACTTCTTGCTGTTCTCCGTACTACTGATACAATATCAGCTCTTCCCGGTAGTTCGACGGGAAGATATTCAAGAATATCCACAAGGGCCATGCAGTACCAGCCCATTGCTCTGCCCCAGAGATGAGGGGAGCAGCCTGTGTGCGGATCTGCCCATAATTGAAGACGGGATTCATCCCAGGCATGATAGAGAAGCCCGGTTTCCGGATCTCTTGCATGACGTTCAATCTCTAAAAGCTGTAATATTATATCGGTGTAAGCTTCACAATCCGCCGCTGCCC
This sequence comes from Spirochaetia bacterium, assembly GCA_016784705.1. Lineage (GTDB taxonomy): Bacteria > Spirochaetota > Spirochaetia > JABMQR01 > JABMQR01 > JABMQR01. The sequence goes on from JADHUD010000063.1 coordinate 3,532, forward strand.
CGGAGTGCTTTGCATTCTGTGCAATAAAAGGACCTGCCATATACAGCCCGTCAAGCCACACCTGCCAGGGATAGATTTTTTTATGCCAAAAACTGCCGCCTTTTGTCCGTGGGTGATGCCGAAGCTGCTGTACAAGAAAATTAATCGCTCGCAGATATTTTTCATCCCCGAAGAGATCATACAAGGTAAATAAATTTCTTCCGGGATGTATCTGATCGAGATTGTATTCCTCTTCACAATATGTCTTGATATGCCCTTCAGGATCGACAAGCACATCGTAATAATCTTTAACACGGTTAATACCAGCCTGGTCACCAAGCCTTTCTGCAAGCTGGAGTGCGCCCATAAGAAACAACCCGTGCTCATAGTGCCACCGCACTTTTTGCGATTCATACCGGGAAAAAAAAGATTCTGCTAGATGTTCGGCCAAAAGTACCCGCTTCATTTCACCTGTCATGAAATATTCCTTAGTGTGATGCAGGCTGGCAGGTGCAGGTGCAGGTGCAGGTGCAGGAATGCCCCCGCCAGCATATATTCCAGTGTTAGCGGAGAAGTCCGTTTTTTACAGCAACTTCGCGTCCGGCATCTTCCCAGGCTTTTCCGCCAAGTTTATCAAACTCAGCCACCCAGGAACTCCAGTTTGCTCTATTCAGAACTCTGCGGCCGGTGATAAATTCAGCAACACTCTGTTCATAGAAACGTTTAAGATCTGTGCCTGGAGGTGGTAATGTATCAGCACCAATAGTTGGAACCCATGATCTTGATTGGAAATCACGGAGAACATCAAGAGCGCTCATGGTTTTTCCTGAAGTTGCCGTAACATAGGTGGGATAGCGTGAGGAGAGTTCAACCTTCCCGTTATAAAAAACCAGGTTTCGAAGCTGTGTAACAGGCTGCCCCTTTGGGCCAGTAAAGGCATACTCAGGATCCGGCACTCCATCTGCCACAGGAATACCATCTTTCAACGTATAATTAACCCCTTCAACACCCCAGCCGATCAGAAAATAACCTTCATCAGATGACATCCATTCAAGCAGACGGGCAATTGCATCTTTTTTCTCGGCACTTATGGTATCACGCAGTGCATAAATACGGAAAGCTCTTGTATATACACCTACTGCAGCATCTCCATTCGGTCCCATTGGAGGATCCGCAACAACAAATCCGCCGTCAGGAAAATTCTTATCGAAAGGAGCATAGTTAGAGGTGGCAGCGTAAGCAGCATTCTGTTCCCGCATTATCCCGAAACGGCCCTGTTTCCATGCTGCACGAAAATCATCTTTTTTGTAGGACAACCAGTTTGGATCGATAACACCGGCATCAACCATCGATTTAACAAAAGAAAGGGCATCAAAGTAAGCCGGTTTTCTCACATTTAATCCAAAATCCGCTTTGGTCAAATTCCAGGTTCCCGGCACACCAAACGCTCCAAACCATGGATCCAGGCGGCGCCCCAACCCCTCTTCATAATTATTCAGCTCAAGAAAAGCTCCATACCCGTATGTGTCATTTTTACCATTCCCATCCGGATCATTGAAGGTAAACGCTTTCATGACTGCCATGAATTCTTCAGTCGTTTTCGGAACTGATAAACCTAGCTTATCAAGCCAGTCTTTTCTGATGAGAACACCCTCGTTTTTCTGAATTGATCCGGGAGAAGCAAGCCCATAGGATACTCCGTCAATAGTGGTAAAGGCCCTGCTGTCTTCATCATACTGAACACTGGTTCTAGTCGGCATTTTTGCATACATATCATCTACCGGTGCTACCAGACCCTGTTCAACAAGTCTGAGCCAAACTTCCCTTCTTACCATAAAAAGGTCAGGAAGGTTGTCTCCTGCTGAAGCCGCGGAAATTTTAACATCCTGGTCTGCTTCACTTGATGGTAAAGCAGTGAGCTTAAGGTTGATGTTCAGTTTATCCTTAATAACCGAGTATCCAACCCAATCAGAAGGCGGGGGTCCAGCTTCTGTCATAGCAGCTCCGTACCAGAGTTCGATGTCTATTGGACCGCTTGCTTTTCCGGAATCTGCAGCACTCTGTGCAAAAACAGGTGCAGCGAGAGCCGCTGTCAGCAGCAATACAACCAATACCGTAAATAATCTCTTTTTCATATGTTTCCTCCTACTTGGAAATCAATCTAAGACCAGGTTAACAACAAACCGGCCGAATTCACGACTGGAAAAAATCATCCCTTTATGCTGCCCAGCAGGGTTCCTTTTGAAAAATATTTCTGAATAAACGGATAGGCAATTATCATCGGTATAGCCGCAAGAAACACACTGGCAGCCTTGATTGACTGAACCGGTGCCTCCCCAAAAGCATTTACTTCCACGAATTCATTCATACCGCTGGCAATAAGGATATTTCTCAGAAGTATAGGCAGCGGCATTAAATGGTTTGAATTAAGATACAGCATCGGATGAAAAAAATCGTTCCAGAAGGTAACCCCATAAAAAAGGCCGATAGTTAGAATTATGGGTTTTGAGAGGGGGATAATTATCCGCATCAATAAATAGAGCTCACTTGCTCCATCAATTCTGGCTGACTCCTTCAGCTCGACCGGAATTCCTTCAAAAAAACCTTTCATTATAAGCACATTATAGGTACTTACTGCTGTGGGGAGGAATACTGCAGCAAGTTTGTCGATAAGTCCCAGATTCTTCACCATCAGGAAAGATGGTATTATACCGACGTCGAACATATGGGGAATCAGAATAATAATTACTAAAACAGCTCTCCCCGGCAGTGTTTTTATAGAGAGAGAATAAGCCAGCGGGATGGTAAAGAACAGAGCTGTCGCCACTCCGAAGAATATAATTTTCAGGCTGTTGGCAAATGCAATAATAAACCCATTGTTCCCAAGCAGGGCTTTGTAGGCTGCATTCGACCATTTCCAGGGAGCGAGAAACATTCCCTCAAAATTTGTACCGATAAAATCATTCGGCCTGAACGAAAGAGTTACTGTGCTCCACAGAGGAACTGCAATGACAAAAAACAACATGACAAGAAAAATATTTATTAAAGAGTAAAACAATCTATCCGAAGCCGTTAAGCGAATCGGTGAAGTTTTTACCTTCATTCTGAAACTCCTAATACAGGGACGAACCGGAAATCCGCTTCGCCATTCTATTGGAAATTATGACCAGAACCAGTCCCATAACTCCTTTAAATAATCCCACTGCAGTTGCCAGAGCAAACTTTCCCTCCTGCAGACCCCGGAAAACCCATGTATCAATAATATCGCCTACACTGTACACAGAAGGAGAATAGAGCATATACATTTGATTAAATCCAACACTTAGAATTTTCCCAAGCCGTAAAAGAACCACAAGAATTATTACCGGTTGAATAGAGGGCATGGTAATGTAGCGGACTCGCTGCCAGGAATTTGCTCCCTCTACCATTGCCGCTTCAAAGAGAGTCGGATCAACCCCCATTAATGCAGCTATGAAAATTATGGCACCCCATCCCATCTCTTTCCATGCATCCGAAAACAGTACCACCCAGGGAAAGGTTCGGACATTTGTTAAAAAATCGATTCCCCTGCCGCCGAAAAATTTAATAATATCATTAATCAGCCCGTCTCCCGGAGCCAGCAGAACCAGTAAAATACCATACATAATTACCCATGATAAGAAATGGGGCAGATAAGTCAGCGTCTGGACTGTTTTACGGAGAAACGGTAAGCGGCATTCATAGAGGTTGATGGCAAGTATAATTGATAAAGGAACACTGATCAGCAGTTTTCCAACGCTGTACATAAGGGTATTCCGCAGCAGTTCCCAGAAATAGAATGAGTTGAAGAATTCCGAAAAATTTGCAAAACCAATCCAGGGACTTCCGACTACACCCTGCCTAGGCATGAATTTTTTAAATGCAATCTGTCCATTCCAAATCGGAATATATTTAAAAACAATAAAATAGACCATGGGAATAAGAAGCAGCAAATAGATTGCCCTGTGCCTTTTTATCTCCCGCCAAAGAGTGCTGGTTGCTGGTATTAATCTTTTCTCAGGTTTCATAAAGCCGCTTCTTTCATCTGGTATCTCCACTAACAGCGTATAATGAGTTTGAAGGAAAATGCAGGGATGTAATTGTACTTTTCCGACCTTATGAAATTCTCAGTTCGCTTGGTGTACACTTTTTCAGTTTTTTAAAGACACGGCAGAAATAAGCCTGATCCTGGAAGCCGGTTTTTAAAGCAATTTCAGCCAGTGAGTTGTTAGTACGTATCAGCAGACCGCTTGCCATATGGATTCGGAATCGATTTAAATATTCCCAGAGAGACATTCCTAACTCTTTATGAAATATTCTTGTCAAATAATCTTCACTTACATTTACCGATTCTGCAATTTTCCAGCGAGCTATCTGTCCGGATGCATGCTGCTCCAGATACCATACAGCCTTTTTCACCAAAGCTCCGGTATGCGGTGGAAGAATTTCACCACCGCCAGCAATTTCACGCAGTCTCAGAACAAATTTAGGGGATTCTGTGAGATGCGCATGTGCAAGAACGACAAGCGGCTTTGCACAGATTTCATCAACAGCAGCCTTCGGAGGAAATTGATCGACCAGAATAATCACAGGAAGCTGAACAGTTTTTTCCTGTTTCCGGATCAGCACAATGCGATCCATGTCAACAGAGTCCAGAATGATTAGTGAAGGAGTACATTCAGAAAGCAGGTTATAAAATTGTTCAGCTGAGGCTACACTGAACCGTTCATCACTTCCTGTTATAAAGGGGAAAGCTGATTCATCCGGACCCCAGAAAATAATTGGACCGGATTTGAGCATATTGATTCTGGCTGCTACCGCCTCCATCAAAGATTCTCCGGTAAGCTCCTCCCCATAACAGATAACGGGAATTTTAAAGAGTTTCCTGTGCTGACTCAAAACCTTCATTGCAAGATATTGATCCAGCCCGGCTCCTTCTGCATCCCAGAAAAGCAAAGCTCCTTCATCTCTGGTTATCAGCAGCTTTTCCATAAGTACTTTTTCAGCCTGCAGAGGTTCCAGCTGCAGCAGGTTGGTAGAGGCAAAAGCCGCTGCTGCCGATGGAATATCCTGAGAGGCGGTAAGGAGGAACAGTTTCTCGGGATGGGAGTGATTCCGGCCATGGGGAAAACCCCCGATATTCGGCCAGGGGAAGAGTACGGAAACAACCTGTTTTTCAACCTCAAGATTCCCATGATGAAGCAAAATGATACTTTGTATGAAAGAGAGTTCATTCCCATGATCAGTTATCTGCAGCACTCCAGCCCTTTTGGTGATCCTGAACTGTAATCCATCAACTGTAAGGGTCAGAAAAAGTTCCAAATCCTGATTTTTCCCTTCCGCCCCCAGTGCTCCTGAGATGAGCAGTTCGGTAACCTGCAGAAACCGGTTTTTGTCTCCCAGTATCAAGGGAACACGTCCGGGTGATACAAGGGGCATTCCATATTTTTCGGCAAGGCTGGAGATCAGGGGAGCGGGGTGAAAAAGTTCCTGCTCCATTTCAAGCATTCCTGCCTGGGAAAGTGTATAATCAAATAAGAGAGAGGTTTTATGCAGCTGTTCAGACATCTCGTTCCGCACTGAGGCGACAACTTCCAGAAGCGGTTCAGGGAATAATATCTGTTTGTGAAGCATTGTATCGAACTGATTCATTTTATTCAGAATAGTTGACAGCGGCTCCGTAAGACCCTCTCCCATAGTGGCAAAAAACTCCATTTTCACCTGTTCAGCCCGCTCGGCAATATCTTTTGCCCGCACCGTCTCTTCGAAAAGCAGAATACCCTTCAAGGCACTGCTGACCGAAGAGCGGAGTTCTTCATGCAGCAGCCCGTCCCGGTCGGCAACGCTCGTAATGAGGTATCCCAAAACCTGGTTCTCTATAAATAATGGTTGTACCAGATATGTTCCCAAGGTACATAATGAAAATATTTTTTCCGGAAGAAGTCCATGTGCCGGAAACAGTTCATTTTCAATATCGGTCATTCCCTGCTGGGTATATCCTCCTATATACCTTGAGTGTGTATCATTCTCAAACATGACGAGGAAAGCCCGGCAGATGCCCAGAGCCGGTAAATGGATCTGCATGATTTCAGGTATTGCTGCACGTTTCCACGCCCGTAAAAGATCACATTTAAAAGAGTTGAGTATTTTTGCACTCCGTATTGATTCATAACTACGTGAATGACTGATTCTTGACTGAGCTTCCAAGGCTGCTATCCAGCAAAGCCGTATCATTTCCTGTCGATAGTCATCCGGTAAATCTGACAGCATTGCTGCGTGCGCCATGACATCCTGAAAGTCCAGTGTATCAGGATCTCCATCAAAATACCGCTGGATTATTGTATTCAGCAGGGGGGAGACCCTGGCTAATGACCCCTCCTGAGCTCCCTGGTAAAGAGCAGACACTAATGGATCAAGCCAGGCCTGCTCCTGTTCCGGATTAAGACTAAACCTCTTCCTGCCCCATTCTGTAAAATCACCACGTCTTAGCCCGGTTCCTTGACCATCGAGCATCTCTCCCCGGTGGCTGCAGCCGCATGAATTCCTGATGACAACAGCTGCCGGTTCAACTTTATCCGGAACCGGTCCGGAGTGAGAGACCAGATCAATCAGCATGTGACAGGCCGATTTCCCCATATCAGCAAAAGGAACCCGTACAGTGCTGCCGGGTGCGGATAGAAATTTGCTTTCCGGAGAGTCATTAAACCCGACTATCCGTATGTCTTCCGGAATTCGGTATCCTAGGAGTTTGTCGGACTTTCTAGCGGAAAAAGGGAAAAAAGCAGAGACTAAACTCTTGAAATATGATAAGATGTGAGCGACTAAAAGCTAGTATTGTATGGAGTT
>JADHUD010000064.1 GCA_016784705.1 Spirochaetia bacterium
ATGGATACGATGGAGGCGGTTTGGAAAGCAAGGATAGCAGAAGCCCGATTAGAATACCTGAAAGAGTTCATTAAGGCGGCCAGTAAACGATCGGAATCCGAATCTATCTTATAGTGAAGAACAGATGAAAACGCACCCATTGCAACTCTCATGACGCTGATCCTCAAACGAACGAGAGAAGCGGAACCAACAAGTTGGTTCCATTACCGGACAGAAAGCCCAGCACCGCGAGTCTTCGCGTCAGGGATGCGGAGGGCGCAAGGCCCCGCAGCAGCGGGGCGGAACCCCGGAACAGCCCGGCCTGAAGCCTCCTGACCAGGGGGAAGGGGTTGAGGGAGACGCCCGGAATTTTTTACTTTACATACTTTGAAATGAATCAAGTCTCAGCGCTGCAGCATGGAGATAAACGGCATAGGGTTAAAAAGCGCTTTGAATAAATAAGCGCTTAGAAATAAGCGGTTTTTCGATTGCACTGACCCCGGCGATTGCACTGACCCCGGCGAATCGGTATACTTGCCGAATGGCAGCAACAATAATCAACTGTTTAACCGTTATAATCGGCTCACTCATAGGCCTTGTGTTTCATGCAAGGATTAGAGACTCCATTAAGGAAGTGGTCTTTATCAGTTCCGGATTCATATCACTTCTGGTTGGATTCAGTATGGCGTTGGGATCACAGAGTTATCTTATTGTGCTTTTCTCGCTCACAATTGGCGGAGTAATAGGATATCTCATGAATATTGAGGGCGGGATTCTGCAGCTTGGCGCGTTTTTTGAGCGGGTGGTCAGGCGGGGACGTCCCAGTGTCGAACAATCAGCCTCTAAAAATTTTGCATTGGGATTTCTGAATGCCTCTGTGCTCTTTTGTGTCGGGGCTATGACTATAGTCGGGGCAATAAAAGCGGGAGCAGAGGGTGATTTTGAGCTTATTCTGATAAAATCTGTTATGGACGGCTTTATGGCCATCATGTTTACCGCTGCGTATGGGATCGGGGTGATCTTTTCCGCCATTACCATATTGGTCTATCAGGGGGGATTAACCCTTGCAGGTGCATGGCTTGCCCCGCACATAGGCGAAGCCGGACTGATCGAGCTCTCTGCGGTCGGCGGAGTTATGGTTATCATGATCGGTATAAATCTGCTGAACCTCAGGGAGATCAAGACCTCAAACTTTCTGCCGGCACTACTGATTGTACCGATTCTTACCTCTGTTTCCCCCTGGATTTCAGCTGTTTTCAACTCTGTGATTCACTGAATCAGATCTATTTCTGCACTGCAGCAGCATCCTCCAGACTTAAAGAAGAAGATTCGTAACCCTCAACTTTGTGGGGATCAACATTCCAGATCTCTTTTGCATACTCCCCGATTGTTCTGTCTGATGAAAACTTAGCTGATGATGCTATGTTCATAACAGCCATCCTGTTCCATCCGCTCCTGTCGGCATAAGCTTTCATAGCCAGAGCATGAGTATCTTTGTATGATCCAAGATCGGCAAAGTGCATATACCGATCTCCTTCATCAAAAAGCGATCTGCGGAGAGGTTCAAATATGCCAGGTTCGCTGATATTGAAGTAACCCGAGAGGACCAGCTCAATCGCCTTCCGTATCTCACTATCCTGTGAAGAGCTGTAATAGGGGTCGTAGGAGGCTCTTTTCTGCTCGATCTCTTCGGCGGAATTGCCGAAAATGAATATATTGTCTCTGCCTGCCTCCTCCATTATCTCAATATTGGCACCGTCAAGTGTTCCAAGGGTGATTGCCCCATTACACATGAATTTCATATTCCCGGTTCCAGAAGCCTCCGTCCCTGCAGTTGATATCTGCTCGGAAATATTTGTAGCAGGAATTATTTTTTCCGCCATGGAAACACGGTAGTTCGGCATGAAGTAGACTTTTAACAGATCTTTTACTGCCCGGTCGTTATTTATGGTCTCCGAGAGATTGTTGATAAACTTAATGATAAGTTTTGCTATTACATATCCTGGAGCGGCTTTTCCGCCGAACAGAAAGGTAATCGGCTGCATACCCTCTGTTTTTCCCTCTCTGATTCTATTGTAGAGAATTATAATATGAAGCGCATTGAGCAGCTGGCGTTTATACTCGTGGATACGCTTGACCTGAACGTCAAACAGGGTGTCAGGATCAATTGACCACCCGAAATTACTTTTCAGATAGTTCGAGGCTTCAATCTTTGCACTGTTTTTTACGGTATCAAATGAATCGAGAAAAGTGGTATCATCTGCATATTTCTTAAGATCAGCTATGCGGGTGAAATCGGTAATCCAGCTCTCTCCAATAACTTCAGTAATTAATGATGCGAGAGGAGGGTTTGCCTTCAGCAGCCAGCGCCTCTGTGTTATACCATTTGTTTTATTATTGAACCTTTTCGGAAAAATCTGCGCAAACTCCGGAAACATACGGCTTTGCAGCAACTCTGTGTGCAGACGGGCAACTCCATTGGTTGAGTGCGATCCGATAATAGAGAGATTTGCCATGCGGATTTCCCGCGGGTTGGATTCCTCAATTATGCTGACCCGGCTGATTTTTCCGGTATTGCCGTGGAAATACGTGACTGCCCGCTGCAGAAAACGATGATTAATTTCATAAATAATCTGGAGGTGCCGCGGAAGATTTGCTTCAAGCATGGAGACCGGCCACTTTTCAAGCGCCTCCGGCATAAGTGTATGATTGGTATATCCGATGGATCGTACCGTAATATCCCATGCCTCCTCCCAGGATAGATGTTCTGTATCCAGTAAAATTCTCATAAGTTCGGGCACAGCCAGCGATGGGTGGGTATCATTCAGCTGAAGCGCTGCATAGTCCGGGAATTTGGACCAGGCTTCCCCGGATTTTCTGAACCGTCTGAGGATGTCGGCTAATGAACATGCTACAAAGAAATACTGCTGTTTAAGGCGCAGCTCTTTGCCGAGATAGAGCGTGTCATTCGGGTAGAGCACCTGGCTGAGGTTTTCGGCGAGTACTTTGGACTTGACCGCTTCGACGTAGTCTCCTTCGTTGAAATCACGGAGGTTGAATTCTTCAGCGGATCGGGCACTCCACAAGCGTAAGGTATTAACGGTGCTGCCGCCATATCCGACAATGGGTGTGTCGTAGGCAGTGCCGATCACCTTTTGTGTATCTGTCCATTTGAAAGAGACCTCACCGTTTTCCTGTATCGGCTCAACCCGGCCGCCGAAATGCACCGGAATACTGATATCGCTTCGTTCAATTTCCCATGGGTTGCCATACCGCAGCCAGTCATCCGGCTGTTCTGTCTGGTAGCCGTTTACAATGTGCTGTTTGAAGATACCGTAATTATATCTGATGCCGTAACCGAAAGCAGGCAGATCCATGGTTGCCATGGAATCAAGAAAACATGCGGCGAGTCTGCCTAATCCTCCGTTTCCGAGTCCTGCATCTACCTCGTTATCTGCCAGTTCTTCAAGTGAGTAGCCCAGATCACTCATTGCTTCCCTGTAGGGATCTTCAAGCTGCAGGTTGATGATGTTATTTGTCATTGCCCGGCCCATCAGGAATTCGAGCGAGAGGTAGTAGATACGTTTTACGCCGTTCTTATGATGTGACTGCTGGGTTTTGATCCATTGGTGGATAAGTCTGTCTTTTACGGTAAGAGCCAGTGAATAGTATTTATCGTGAATTGAGGCTGAATACCGATCGCACCCCAACGTGTATTTTAAGTGTTCAGCAAAATCCCATTTTATGGATTCGCTGTCTTTCCCATAGCGTATGCTTTTATTGTTCATGGCAGCTCCTGTTCAAATTTTCTGATGTGTAAGCAATAGTTTATACGTGAGTTCAGGCGTTTTTCATTTTTCGGACTTGTCAGGACTCAGCGTAAACTCTGAGTTTTTCAGATTGAAATCTGCTTTTTCAGATTGAAATCTGCTTTTTCCGGCTGAAAAAATCCCAAACCCGACAGATTCCCGGGCAAGTTTGTACGGAAAAATTGAAGGGTTTTATCAACTTTGAACTATATTCTTTAATTTCATTCAGTTTTTCCATTGAGTTTCTTTCAGAATTATTAATTTCGAAATTTGCTCAATTGCCCTCAATAATCCAATTTAAATCCAATGTAAATCCAATGTAAAAAATAAAATTGCGCGATAACTGTTATAAACCGGTTTATTTGATAAAATAATAATAGTCATAAAACATGATTATTATCAAGTCACGTATAAATATCCCTTGACAAAAAATACCAGCTTTGCTATTTTTCCATCTACGTGGTTTTATGCCCGGAGCATAATCCGGTTAATGCCAGAGAGTACCTTGCCCTTGTAGCTCAGTCGGTAGAGCACCACCATGGTAAGGTGGGGGTCACCGGTTCGAATCCGGTCGAGGGCTCAAAAGACTGAATTAGTCGGCGCGGCATCAGTGCAGAATTTATGGGAGTATATATATGGCTAGCAAGAAGAAAGGTCCGGTAGAAAAGATAGCGCTTCAGTGTACTGAATGTAAAAGAAAGAATTACACTACCACAAAAAATCGTAGAAATATTCAGGGAAAGCTCGAATTCAGCAAATACTGTAAATTTGACAGGAAGCACACGCTGCACCGCGAGACAAAAATTAAATAAAACTTACCTAGGCCAGTAGCTCCAATGGCTAGAGCGCCGGTCTCCAAAACCGGATGTTGTAGGTTCGAGTCCTACCTGGCCTGATATATTTCGATGGAGTTTGCTTCAGAATATTATTTTTTGCTGCAAACAGATGTTTGTTGTTTGAATCATAGGAGAACGTTTGATGAAAAAGCTGTTCAAATACTTGAAAGAGACAAGATTGGAACTGAAAAAGGTCGTATGGCCAACCAGGGATACAGTTGTTTCTTCAACAAAGGTAGTGCTTGTATCAACGTTAATTTTCGCAGTAGTCCTGGGGTTGGTAGATTTCCTTCTTCTTCAGGGACTGTATCTTGTTTATTAGGAACAATTGAGGAAGAGATGGCAAAAGGCTGGTATGTAGTACATACATATTCGGGATATGAGAATAAAATTGAGAAAACGATTAGACGTCTCATGAATGACCCTGATTTCTCAGAGTTTGTTTTTGATATCAAAGTTCCTGCAGAGGAAACAGTAGAAATCAAAGACGGGAAAAAGAAAACTTCAATGAAGAAAATTCTTCCCGGGTATATTTTACTGGAGATGGATCTTCCTGACTTGGGATGGAAACAAATTTGTTCACAGATCAGGAGAATTCAGGGTGTAACAGGATTTGTAGGAACGATGAGCGGTTCCAAACCGCAGCCTATTACCGCTGAAGAGGCCAGAGGTATATTCCAGAAAACCGGAGAAATAAAAACTGATAAGATATCCAGACCGAAGCAGTCATTTACTCATGGTGATATGGTGAAAATTATTGATGGTCCGTTTGATACCTTTACCGGTACTATTGAAGAGGTATTTCCGGATAAATCGAAATTGAAAGTTATGGTCGGTATTTTCGGCAGATCGACCCCGGTTGAGGTCGATTTTAATCAGGTTGAGAAGGTATAGCCGGACAATCTGGTTTAATGATAATACCCTTGATTTTACTTAAAATAAGTTTGAAGTTGCTGCTCTGCGTATAGGCAATTTCTGAGGCTTTGATTTTTAACATATCCCCCCGGCTGCAGGGTACGGGGTGATGGGAGCCTGATCGTATGACAGGCGTTATTACCAGCGTAAAGTTTTTTTGTTAAGCACTTTACGTAAGGAGAACTGTTATGGCTAAGAAAAAGGTTACTGCAATAATTAAATTGCAGGTACCCGCACAGAAAGCTACACCCGCGCCACCGGTAGGACCGGCATTAGGTCCCCACGGCGTCAGCGCACCCCAGTTTGTACAGCAGTTTAATGACAAGACAAAACACATTGAGGCAGGAATGACTGTCCCCGTTGTTATTACTGTGTTTGCAGACAGAACCTTTTCATTTATTCTCAAAACACCGCCGGCAGCTGTTCTGATCAAGAAAGCTTGCGGCATCACAAGCGGGTCAGGCGAACCTCACAAAAAGAAGGTGGCAACACTTACCCGGGAAAAACTGAAAGAGATTGCAGAGATGAAAATGCCCGATTTGAATGCTAATGACATTGATGCAGCTATGAAAATTATCGCAGGCACAGCAAGAAGCATGGGTGTCAATGTGGAGGCTTCAGCATGAAACATGGAAAGAAATATAGAGAAGCTGCTGCAAAGTACAACAAACAGGAATTGTTTACTGCGGTAAAGGCAGCCGAGCTTGTGAAAGAGCTGGCCTTTGCGAAATTTGATGAAACGGTTGAAGTTTCTATCAAACTGAATCTGAAAAAGAGTCAGTCTGTAAGAGATACCGTGGTACTTCCGAATCAGTTCTCAGAGCAGAAGAAGATCCTGGTATTTGCACGGGGCGAGAAGGCTGAAGAAGCTGTTGCTGCCGGTGCTGCATATGTCGGAGATATAGATTTGGTCGAGAAGATCAGAGGCGGATGGATGGATTTTGATGTTGCGGTTGCTACACCGGACATGATGAAAGACGTTGGACGGCTTGGACCGATTCTTGGCCGAAGAGGTCTGATGCCTAACCCGAAAACACAGACTGTTACATTTGATATTAAAGCCGCTCTTGAGGAGCTCCAGAAGGGCCGGATAGAATTCCGTTCAGATAAAACCGGAGTTGTTCACCTGGCGATTGGAAAAGTATCGATGGATACTGATAAGGTTGTTGAGAATCTGAAGTCAGTATTTAAAGAAGTCGTAAGGAAAAGACCCAGTGATGCAAAGGGTGAATTCGTAAAAAGTGTTGCGTTATCTTCAACAATGGGACCTGGTGTTCATGTTGATTTACGCGATAATGCATAGGAAGATGGAGGTAGCATAATGGCTGAATATGAGACAAAATTGCAGGATGGAAAGCTGAATGCAGTCAAGGCCCTTGTTGATGAGTTCAAAGATGTTAAAGACTTCATCTTCACCGATTATCGGGGACTTACTGTAGAGCAGATTACTAATTTACGGGAAAAACTTCGTGAATATGAGACAGTATATAAAGTTGTTAAGAATCGATTTGCGAAGATTGCGTTGAATCAGCTTGATAAACCGGATGTAGGCGGATGCCTGATTGGACCTACTGCCGTAGCCCTTCCGACAGGTGAATCTGCGGGACCAGTTGCAAAAATCCTGATAGATTTTGCTAAAACTGCACCGCTTGAACTTAAGGGCGGAATAGTTGACGGGAATTTATTTACTGCCGAACAGGTTGTGGCTTTCAGTAAGCTTCCGGGTAAGCTGGAGCTTATTTCACAGCTTATGGCAACCATGAAAGCGCCCTTACAGAATGTGGTATATCTGCTTAATGCAATACCAACCAAGCTCGTACGAACTCTGCAGGCTGTTGCAGATTCAAAAGAATAAACGGCATTAGTCTTCGTTTGTAGCAATGCTACTGCCGTTACTATACTAAACAAGGAGAAGATAATATGGCTACCAAAACAATGGATGAAATTTTAGAGGCAATTGCAGGAATGACGGTACTTGAGGTATCTGAGCTTATTTCCGCTATGGAAGTAAAGTTTGGAGTAACCGCAGCAGCTCCTGTCGCTGTAGCAGCACCTGGTGCAGCTGTAGAGGTTGAAGAAGTTGAGGAACAATCAGAATTTGACGTAATTCTTACTGGAGTTGCAGAAGGAAAGAAAATTCCGGTAATTAAAGCAGTTCGTGCTCTTACAGGTCTTGGTCTTAAAGAGGCTAAGGATCTTGTTGAAGCAGGCGATAAAGCAGTTAAAGAGGGCGTTTCCAAAGAAGAGGCTAAAACAGTTAAAGAAAAACTGGAAGAGGCCGGCGCAACGATTGAACTTAAATAAATTATTCTTCAATAACGCCAGAATACACACAGTTATTTCAGGATCCATTAGTATCCTGAAATAATTCAGCCACCGGAATCACAATTTTCCGGTGGCCGGTTGTGTCTTTGGAGGTGCAGATATGCACTATGAAGACTTTTTCTGCTTGGAACTGCTTGGAAAAAGAAAAGAGAAGTTTTCTGGAGTAGAGATATTTCTACTGAATTAAAGGGGATTACAGCAGCCATGAATACTCTTAATTCAGCTAATCAGGGGGTGGCGATGCTTGCCAGCGGCAATGCGATTATAAGAAAGTATGTGGGAGAACAGATTGCAGAAGTTATGGAACTTCCCAATCTGGTTGATATTCAACTCTCTTCATACGAGAAGTTTCTTCAGCGGGATGCACTCCTGAAGAATGAACCTCTTGCAATTCAGGGACTGGAAGAAGTTTTTCAGTCTATTTTTCCCATTGAGAGCCCCGGCGGAGATATGATGCTCGAATATGTCGGGTATAATCTTGATGAGGATAACATAAAATTTACGGAAAATGAGTGTAAGCAAAAAGGCTTGACCTACTCAGTTCCCATCAAAGCGAAAATAAACCTTATTTTTCTGGAAACAGGTGAAATCAGGCAAAAACACATATATGTCGGCGATATCCCGCTTATGACTGAACGAGGCACATTTATTATAAATGGTGCAGAACGGGTTGTTGTCAGCCAGATACACAGATCTCCCGGTGTAATATTTTCCAATGAAAAGGGAGTGTACTCCTCCAGAATTATTCCTTACCGCGGCTCCTGGCTTGAATTTGAGATTGATCAGAAAAAAGATCTGATTTATACCAAGGTGGACAGGAAAAAAAGAATTCTTGCAACGCTGTTTCTCCGGGCGCTCGGATTTGATTCACGGGAAAAAATCCTTGAACTGTATTATGAGTCAAAAACCGTATCACTTTCAGGAAAGCAGAAGGTAAAAGAGAGTCTGGTAGATACTGTTCTTTTTAAAGATGTGTATATGAAAAGTGTCGGAGCGGATGGTGAAGAAGAGTTGAAAAAACTGTACCGCGCCGGTGACAAGCTCCATCCGCATGAAATAGATGAACTTGTTCACTCCGGAGTAAAAAAAGTTCAGATTATTGACTTTGAGCATGAAAACTCACTTCACTCACAGATGATTCTCAGATGTTTCGAGGTTGAAGAATCCAAGCATACCCGTATTGAAGAGGGGCATGATGAACCTACAAAAGAAGATGCCCTTATATCAATATACACCGTGCTTATGCCGGGAGAACCCATAACTCTGGAGAGCGCTGAAAAAGATCTCAACACTATGTTTTTTACCTATAGAAGATATGATCTGGGTCGTGTCGGACGGTATAAGCTTAATAAGAAATTCGATTATGAGACAATGCTTGAAGAACCGGTTCTTACCAAGCAGGACATTTACAACACCATGAGACAGCTTATTAAGGTGTACATTGGCGAATCAAATGTTGATGATATAGATCAT
The DNA here is from genome assembly GCA_016784705.1 of Spirochaetia bacterium. GTDB lineage: Bacteria > Spirochaetota > Spirochaetia > JABMQR01 > JABMQR01 > JABMQR01. The sequence continues at coordinate 9,338 of JADHUD010000064.1, forward strand.
TTGGGAAACAGGCGTATCAGGTCTGTGGGCGAGCTCCTGCAGAACCAGTTGAAAACGGCGTTTACCCGAATGGAGCGTATTGCGAAAGAACGAATGAATCTGGAAGCAGATACGGTTAAACCTCAGGATCTGATCTCGATCAAACCAATTGTTGCGGCTATCAAAGAGTTCTTCGGATCAAGTCAGCTCAGTCAGTTTATGGACCAGGTTAATCCGCTTGCGGAACTTACCCACAAACGAAGGCTTAATGCACTTGGACCGGGAGGGTTGTCAAGAGACCGTGCGGGGTTTGAGGTGCGGGATGTGCACTATACTCACTATGGTCGAATGTGTCCTATTGAGACTCCTGAAGGACCGAATATTGGTCTTATTGTATCACTGGCAAATTATACCAGAGTTAATGATTATGGATTTCTGGAGACTCCTTACCGGAAAGTCGAAAATGGTAAAGCTACAAAACAGATTGAATATCTCTCGGCAATAGATGAAGAGAAATATTTCATTGCTCAGGCGAATGCAAAAATAGATAAAAATGGAAAGTTTCTGGATGAACTCGTTTCTGTACGCCGTTCCGGTGATTATATTACGAAAGAACCGGAGGGAATTCAGTATATGGACGTCTCTCCCAAGCAGGTAATCTCTGTAGCTACATCACTTATCCCATTCCTGGAGCATGATGATGCAAACAGGGCGCTGATGGGATCGAATATGCAGCGTCAGGCTGTTCCTCTGCTTTTTCCTGAACCGCCAAGGGTGGGAACGGGTATGGAAGCAAAAACCGCTTACGATTCAGGAGTTCTGGTAAAGGCAAAGCGCTCCGGTACTGTTCGTCATGTAACATCCTACTCAATTGTAGTTGATCCTGATGAACCGCAGTTTGAAGGTGATGCTGACAGGTATGAAATTCTGAAATTCCAGCGGACAAACCAGGACACCTGTTTCAATCAGAAGCCGATTGTTGTACGCGGCCAGATAGTTACAGAAGGTGAGGTAATAGCCGATGGACCTGCTACAAAAAGCGGGGAACTGGCTT
>JADHUD010000065.1 GCA_016784705.1 Spirochaetia bacterium
CTGTTTCGTCTTTAGTTTACAGCTTATTCTGGAGTCTCTTTATGCTTGATTACCAATCAATAATGATAACGCAAATACTCAGCCAGGTCGTAATTACCATTGTAATGTTCACCATTTGGCGGGATAACAGAGATAGGGTTCCGGGACTTAATTACTGGATGCTGAATCTTATTCTCCAAACCATCGGGCAAACTCTTTTATCGGTATCAACCAGATTCAGTTCGCCTGTTTTGGATTTAATTGCACAAACCTGTATTCTCACCGGCACGGTAATCTTCTATTTTGGACTAGCAGAATTTAAGGGAACAGTTGTCAGAAAAAAAGGATATTACCTTTTTATAACTCTATTTTTTGTCATTTCTGCATTGATGACACTCATATTTAAGCATAAATCCTTGAATACACTACTTTTCAATGCTGCTGTTCTGACAATATTCATCTCTTATCTGAAGATACTATTTCATACACAAGCGGGTTGGTACCGAAGTATTTACCGATCTTTAGGATACCTCTATATCATTTTCTCAGTAACATATATTATACGAATCATCAATCTCCTGATCTCACTCATAAAAAATTCTGATATTGTCGTTCTGCATGATGCAAAAACAGCTGCCCTTTTACTAATTGCAAGTCTTTTACTGATCGTTGTCAACTATATCATAATTATTCTGATAAACCGCAGCCTTATACAGGAACTTCGGCAGGATGGGGTTGAACGTGATGAAATGATGGCCCGGTTACGGTATCTTGCTGAAACTGACAGCCTGACTGGATTGTCGAACAGAATGACCATTGAGCAAAGTCTGTCCAAAGAGATGGTTAAGGATAGGGATAGGGATAGGGATAGGGATAGGGATAGGGATTCAGAATCGGTTTGTGCTGTAATATTATTTGACATAGATAATTTCAAACAGATAAATGATACATATGGACATGATGAAGGGGACAGAGTTCTTGTAAAGACAGCAGCCATGCTTCAAAATGAGTTCAAGGATACCCCCCATACTGCCGGCCGCTGGGGAGGTGATGAGTTTCTTGTAATTATCAGTAAAAAGCGGGATAAAGAGATTGAAAGTATAGTAGAAGCTATTCTTCAAAAAATAAGGATGATAAAACCGGATAAAAATTACCGGCTATCGGTAAGTATAGGCTGGTCCCTTTTAACTGAAGGGGATTCTCTCAGAAGTCTTTTAAAAAGAGCCGATATAAATCTTTATAAAGCAAAAACTTCAGGAAAAAACAGAGCTTGCGGCGACTTGCCGTAAACCATCACAGCCCATGATTTTCCTTTTCGAATTTACACACTATGCAGACGGTCAGAGGAGAATCGCGGATCACTTGTTACATGAATACCAAGATCCCTTAACCCCGCCTCATCACCGGGAGAAGGCATATGAGTTACATGCATTTCGCATCCTTTCAGCTTTTTTAACTGCTTTACTGCCAAATATGCACCGCTGCTGGATGCTGTTGAGGTTCCAAGCGCAATAAGCGTCTCCTCAAGATCCATGGTGACCATGGCAGAATCTTTTATAGCGCGTTTCATCTCAGCAATTGATTCAATAATTGATGGTGATATAAGGTGCAGCTTATCAGGCAAATCTGCCAGCCTTTTTATGGCATTCAGCATGGCTGAGGCTGCTGCATGCATAATCGGTGAGTTCTTCCCGGTAACAACAGATCCATCGGGAAGCTCAATTGCTGCACCGCAGTAAATTCCGCCATGCCCCTTTCCCGGATCGCTATGAGCCTCTTCTGCTGCTTCTCTTGCCGCATGGACTACCGGACGATCTGCTTCCGAGCATCCGATATCCTGCATGATTAATTTTGCCCTGTCTACAGTCTCCCTGGATCCGAGACCCATCATATACTCGCATGCATAGCGAAAACTCCGCCGAATAATCTCCTGCTTTGCCGCATTACAGGCTGCAGCATCATCAATTATTGCAAAACCGATACGGTTAACTCCCATATCGGTTGGGGATTGATACATTGAAGTACTCCCCGAAATTTTCTCCAGAATACGTTTCAACAGAGGAAATGCATCAACATCACGATTATAATTGACAGCAGTCTTTCCATATGTTTCAAGATGGAACGGATCAATAAGATTGATATCTTTGAGGTCTGCAGTCGCAGCTTCATATGCAATATTAACGGGATGTTTTAAAGGGATATTCCAAATAGGAAAACTTTCAAACTTTGCATACCCGGCAGGTAATCCCCTTTTATGTTCATGATAGAGCTGTGAAAGACATGTGCCTAATTTCCCGCTGTTCGGTCCGGGACCGGTGATAACCACAAGAGGTTTTGTTGTTTCAATATAGGGATTCATTCCGTATCCGTCATCACTTACAATCAAATCGATGTCGGTTGGATAGCCTTTTGTCGCCCGATGAATATATACACGAATATTCCTGCGCTCAAGTGAGTTAATAAATTGCTTAACCGCCGGTTGATCTTCATACCGGGTAACAACAACGGAGTTCACCTCCAATCCCCAGCCTCTGATATCATCAATAAGCTTCATGGCATCAGCATCATACGTTATGCCGAAATCGGCTCGTGTTTTCCGTTGGTCAATATGCCCTGCATAGATACAAAGAATAATTTCAGCCTGATCTTTCAGCTTCTGCAGGAGTTTCATCTTAACATTCGGATCAAACCCCGGCAGTACTCTGGCTGCATGGTAATCAAAAACAAGTTTCCCGCCAAATTCGAGATAGAGCTTATTATCAGATTGGGCTACGCGCTCTCTGATTGCAGAGGTTTGTTCCTCTAAATATTTTTCTACATCAAAGGCCTGCTGCTTTACCATTTGGATTCTCCTCATCTTATGTGATTTGTCTGCATAGATACAGCATGCACAAAGTGGTTAAAAAGAGCAAGTACAAGAGGAACTTTCATTATATTTAACTAAATATCTATGATTCCGCCGCCAATCACCAAATCGTTATCATAGAGAACAACAGACTGCCCGGGAGCTATCGCCCATTGCGGTTCGATAAAATCAATTGTACAACTCAAATCATCATTTGGAGTAACTTGAACTGCAAACGGTTTCTGCTGTGACCGGATCTTTGCCTGCGCCTCGAACGACGGAACTCCCAGCAGCTCCGGCGATATCAGCCAATTCATCTGATCAGCCTGCAGTGAGTGTCCGAAAACCTGCTCTTTATGCCCAACAATTACCTGATTTTTTTCCCGGTCAATCCCAACCACATAGAACGGTCGTGATGCCGCTATACCTAACCCCCGGCGTTGACCGATAGTATATTTGGCAAACCCTGTGTGCTCTCCAAGAACTTCGCCTTCCGTGTCTACAATCTCTCCAGGAATAAAATCAAAATCCAGCAGCTCAGTATAGTCACCGCAAATAAAATCCTGACTTTCTCGAACTTCCTCAAATCCGAGTTTTTTGCTTTCAGCAATCTCGCGGACAGTATCTTTGAGCATCTCTCCCAGAGGAAACAATGTCTTCTTTACCTGTGCCTGAGTTAAACGATACAGGAAGTAGCTCTGATCCTTCTTCCTATCCGCAGACATCAAAAGAACATCCGTCTGCCATTTGGGATGAAACTGCCTGCGCACATAATGCCCTGTGGCAAAATAATCAAATGCTATTCCGGACGCCTCAACCTTTTCTACCAGGGCTCCGAATTTTATCCTGCTATTGCATCTGACACATGGGTTCGGGGTTCTGCCCTGACTATATTCATGTGAAAAATCCGCCAGTACAATATCCCGGTACTCTTTCCTTACATCAAATTGATGAAAAGGAATTCCTAAGATTTCACAAACCTCGGCTGCTTTTGCCGCATCTTCCTCTTCATCAGGACCAAAACAGGCATGACGGCCTTCAAACTCCGACATAACTGTTCCATCCCAAATATTCATCGTCACCCCGATAACCTGATATCCCTGATCAACTAAAAGCGCCGCGGCTACCGAGGAGTCCACTCCTCCGCTCAATCCTACTACTACTTTTTTACTCATTTCCTGCATCCCATGCTTATTACAATTTTTTTTAAAATTACTGATTTTGTAAGGTTTTGTATAGAGCAGAAACGTTAACGCAAAACTTTTTCGAATTATGAGGAGAGCACTACTCTGTTTCGCCCATTATTCTTTGCTTCATACAATGCCTCATCAGCACGCTTCAGGAGCGTTTCAACCGTATCAGCAGGTAAAAGAGAGGCTGCTCCGATACTTATGGTAATAGCATCAATGCTTTTAAAGAGATATTCTTCTATTTTTATGCGAAGTTTCTCGGCAAGTAAACCGGCATTGCCCAGCTCCGTCTGAGGAAGCAGTATGAGAAATTCATCCCCTCCCCATCTGCCGAAAATATCGGACTCTCTAATTGACCCGCTTATTACCCGAACCAGCTCTTTCAAAACAGAATCACCGACAGCGTGGCCTTTGGTATCATTAATAATCTTGAACCAGTCTAAATCCATCAGAAGAACTGAAAAGGAGGTTTCGTAACGGCGGGCACGCACAAACTCCTGCTCAAGGACAGCATCAAGATGCATCCTGTTAGTTATTCCGGTCAGATGGTCTGTTACAGAGATATTTTCAAGTTTTCTCTGGTACATATTAACAAAATAGATACTGACAAATACTATTAACAGAGAAGCTGCCAATCCTATAAGAATTGTTCTGAAAAGATTTCTCACTATTAATCGAAGAGAGTCTTTTTCATCCTGCTCAACAATGATGTACCAGGAAACCCCTTTTATGTAGCGGCTAGTTAAAAGAACTTTACCGTTATTTCCGGTATATTCAAGATCTATAGAATCTGAATGGGATTGCAGAATAGTGTCAGCGATTTCTTTAATTCCTTCCATTGTTTTAATTGATGCCTTCTCAATAAGGTCATAATTGGAATGAGCCTGAATAGTTCCGGTTTCATCCACAAGATAAATTCTTTTACCGTATTTTGTCTGTGTCTCCTGCAGCAAACCTGCAATATCAGACATATCCAGCCCAACTCCGGTAACACCGAGTAATTCGCCATCTCTTGATTCAAGACGGTGATTTATAAAAACCATGTGCAAAGCGCCGGACACCTCATCAACATCAACATCCAGATCTACTTTCAATTGAGAATCCACAAATTGATAGTACCAGATATCATGCTCATCAAAAGGTGATATAGTTTTATTCAGACCTATGTAACTATAGTATTTGTAAGTATTTGCTGATACAAAAAAACTTGCGGCAAAATTATGCTCATTTTTAATTACTTCGAGATAATCCTGAATTTTTTTCAGGTCCTTTTCTCCTGAGGTAACCCATTCCATGAGAAATGTATCATTTGCCATCATGGATGCGGCAAGTAAGGGTTCACGTAAGCGCGTACTGATTTCCCAGTTTATAAGATCGCGGACCAGCGGCAGTGATGTATGTATCACCTCTTCACGAATTGCATCTCTCTGGATAAAATAATTCAGCAGACTCACTCCCACAAATGACGGCAGCATTATGAGTATGAGAACAGTTACTAATCTGAATCGAAGTGTTTTATGCGGCATGAAAAAAGTATAGCCTTAATTGCTCATTTCTTCTATATAAATTTAAAAACTTTCTATTTCAGTAATTTTTCAGTGCTCTTAGAGACCATGCTGCTGATTCTGCATATTTAACTGTTTCCTTATAGGAATTCCATAGGGACCATCAAGCAGAACACACACTGATAGCTCTTCAATCAGCTTATGCATACGCTTGGCAACATCTTTTAGAGCACCCAGATAAAACTCCTGCGCTGCTTGAGTAATTGAAGTACTGCTTACAAATTGGGAACCATCAACACCAGCTTCATGGGCAATTTCCCAGGCTATAGGAGAATAAGCCTCTGGAGAAACCAATCCACCGGGATAGAAAATAATACCATTATCAGGAGAATCTCCATCAGGGCGTATAATTTATACACCATCATTAGTAATTACCGAGTTCTCAACTACTCCGCTAAAAGAATAATTTGATTGATAGGTATAGCTGGAACAGGAAGTAATCAACAAAATAGCAAGAGCAATTAATAAAATATTTAGTGACAGAACTACGTGCTTTTTAGTTTTCATTATATGAATATACCTATTGATAGAGATGTAAACAACTACTGAAATATGCATATTTATCCACCGCATCTCTCTTTTCCTCTCATTGTATTTTAATAATAAGAGTGTTGACATTTGAACATATGTTCATTACTCTATTGATGATAGTACTATTTAATCAAGGGGAAGTGTTATGCTGGATGAACAAAAGGAAACACCTGATTTTATCATAAAAGCTGCATTTGCAACAGATAATGGTAAAAATTTTATAAGCAGACACTTTGGTGATGCCAAATTTTTTGATATCTATTCGATAACCGAGAACAATTCCATCTTGCTAAAAAGAGTAGTAAATAGAGATGGAAAAGAAAATAATGCTATTCATGCTGATGAGAAAAAGGCGAAAAGTATTTCGAAAATGCTTCAAAAGTATGAGGTAAATACTGCTGTATCGAGAGTTTACGGACCAAATTTTAAACGAATTTGTAAGAAATTTGTATGCCTAGTAATTGATGATATACCAATGTATACATCAATTAAAATGATTCAGGATAATTATAAAAAAATACAATCTGAGTGGGACAAGGGTGAAAACCGTAACCATATCAGCTTGAAAAATAAGAGGTGATTTGATGAAAAAATTTGAAATCATAGTTGTTGGCGGTGGCCCTGCGGCTATAACGCTCGCTAAAATGCTGGGAAGCAAAAAAAAGATGGCCGTTATAAGACCTGAAAATTACTCTATGATCTACTGTGCTATGCCCTATGTAATCGAAGGATTGATTGAGATAGAGAAAACCCTGAAAAAAGATGAGCTGGTTACTGGATCCGGCGCTGAACTAATAAGAAGTACCGTTACTAAGATTGATTTTACCCATAAAAAGGTAACTCTTTTGGACTCTTCTGAGCTTTCCTTTGATAAATTGATTATTGCTACCGGTGCGGTACCTTTTATTCCACCTGTCCCGGGATCTACACTAAAAGGTGTATCAGGTTTTAAAAGTGAGAATGATCTAAAAAATATTCTGGAATTGATTGCATCCGGTTTGAAAAAAGCAATCGTTGTAGGTGCAGGTGCTATAGGAATAGAACTTGCTCAGGCACTTAGTGATAAAGGACTTACCGTTGATCTTATTGATATGGGTCAGTCAATTCTTCCGAATCTTGTAGACAAAGAGATGACTGAGGAGCTTGTATCTGAAATAATTCGAAAAGGTATTAATCTTCATCTTCAGGCCAAAGTAATTGCTCTTGCCGGAAAAGAGTGGGTTGAACAGGTAGAACTTGATAACGGTAGAAAAATACATTTTGACACAAAAGATGAGTGCTCAGAAGCCGGTGATGCAACTCATGACGGGATAGTTATATTTGCCGCAGGAATGAAACCTGAAGTTGATCTCGTTAAAGAGAGTGGTATGGATCTGGGACGGGATGGAATAGTTATTAATAATAAAATGGAGACAAGTCTTCCGGATATATATGCTGTGGGAGATTGTACACAGTTTACCAGCGGGATAACCTGTGCTGTGTCACCTGGAAAACTTGCTACCAACGCTGTACCGATGGCAAAGGTTCTCGGTTTTAATATGCTGGGACAGAACAGAACATATCCGGGATTTTTTAATGGAGCTGCCACAAAAGTCGGTAAATTTTTTGTAGGCGGAACAGGACTTACAGAAAGCGCAGCAGTAAAATTGGGTTATGAGGTTAGTGTCGGTTATAGCGAAGTAACAACACAGTTCCCCATAATGCCTGATGCAAAAAAAATATATTTTAAACTTATTGCTGATAAGAGAACCAGAAAACTACTTGGTGCGCAGATTGTAAGCGGAAAACCAGCAACCGGGGAAGTGGATCTGATTACCTTTGCTATTCAGAAAAACTCAACAGTTGAAGACATGACGGCTCTCAGCTACTCTGCACAACCTTATCAGTCGTTTTTCCCTGCTGCAAACGGTATAGTTTTAGCTGCAGAAGAGATACTTAAAAAAATCTACTAAACAGGAACTATCTATGAATAAAACGTAAGGAGTTAGTTTATTCCCCGTAAAATAATTATTTTGGTCATACATTCACCATTTGAAATAGATATCGATGACCAGAATCACCAGAACAAACGACATATAAAGTTTCTTGTTTATTAAAGGTTTTGACATTGAAAAAGTTCCAATCCGGAAAAATACTTGCTATATCATTCGGACACCTGTTCCATGATGTATATGCATCTTTCTTAGCCCCAATGATTCCTCTTCTTGTTGGAAAACTCGGCTTTTCCCTTCCTATGGCAGGAATGCTCGATGTCTTTAAGAATTCACCCTCATTATTTAACCCTTTTTTAGGATTACTGGCAGATAAAATTTGTGTTAAATATTTCGTCATCTTCACACCGGGAATAACCGCAGTTATTATGAGCCTCATTGGAGTAGCCCCAAGTTATACGGTACTGGCTATTATGGTCTTTGTTATGGGAATTAGCTCAACCCTGTTTCATATCCCTTCCCCGGTATTAATCAAGAACCTGTCAGGCGATAAAACTGGTAGGGGAATGAGTTACTATATGTTAGGGGGAGAGCTTTCCAGAACTTTAGGACCATTAGTTATTACCGGTGCTATTACTATCTGGGGTATCGAAGGAACCTGGAGGCTAATACCTTTCGGCCTGGCAGCTACACTCGTGCTTTATGTAAAATTGAAAGATTTTACTGTTGATAAGGACGCAGTTCTCAAGAAAAACAAGAAAAGTAAACCTACAGCAATCAAAGAGTTGATTCCATTACTTTCAACGCTGAGTGGATTCTTATTTTTTATAACTGCAACAAAGGTGGCTATTACATTCTACCTACCTGCATATTTAGTAAATCAAGGAAAAACAATTATCTCAGCAAGCTTAGCCCTTGCCGTGCTGCAATTTTCTGGAGCTTTGGGAACCCTGGTTGCCGGTCCAATATCTGATAAAATCGGCAGAAAAATAACCCTGCTAATTGCAAGTATAGCCTGCCCTCTTTTAATGTGGTTATTAATGATAACCGAGGATATGTTTATGCTTCCGATTCTTGCCATATTTGGCTTTTTCCTATTTTCTTCCGGTCCGGTTATTCTTGCATTGATCCAGGATTTCAATTCCCATATACCCGCTTTTGCAAATGGCATGTATATGACTTCCAGTTTCATTATTCGATCGCTCATAATACTTCTTGTTGGATATTATATTGAAAAAATCGGTTACGATCTCACGTATAAAATTTCAGCCATTCTGACCTTTGGGAGTATTCCTTTTATTCTTTTCATTCCAATAAAAAAATGAAAGATATCAATACCCGGATATAAGCAAGGCTTATGTCTTTGGTAAACCCGTCTGAATCTAGAAATTTAGTTTACCCAGAACCGCTTTGGCGGTTCTATTCCGCTGAAAACTGCGAAGCCGTTTAATGGACGGGGTATGGAGTCTTGCGTCCCGAGTTCCGCAATGCAAACTCCTGAAACAACTTTTGGTTGTTCACTCACATCGGAAATGGAACCATCATGATGGTTCCGCTCCTCTCGCTTGTTTGAGAATCAAGACTGGATCCTGTTTTTTTCTGTATATGTTCAGGAAATTACTCTTTTCATAGTAATAGTATCTTTTACGCTACCCAATCTTACCCTACTGTTTCATAACCGGAATTCCATAGGGACCATCAAGCAGAACACACACTGAAAGCTCTTCAATCAGCTTATGCATACGCTTGGCAACATCTTTTAGAGCACCCAGATAAAACTCCTGCGCTGCTTGAGTAATTGAAGTACTGCTTACAAATTGTGAGCCATCAACACCAGGAACAACTGAATAATGCTCGCTGGTAAACTGCGGACTGAAGTAATAGAAATTATTCATCGGGATATGGGCAAACAACTTGCTCCACATCTGCACCTGCCACTGCTCCGGGATAAACACCCATTCGGGAGACTTTATTAAATTCATGAACTTTTCTGCTCCCAGCAGTTTCAACAGCTGCAGGGATGTTCGATAGGTTAAAGCCCCGACAGGATGAGCCGAATCAATTGTTTCCGCTGCGAGAAGCACAAATCCGCCCGGTTTTACTACTTTCAGAGCAACTGTTCCGGTTTTTGCTGCCTGATAATGGTTAATCCCCACAAACCCCGCATGGGATATAACCACATCATAGCTTTTCTCAAAAAGAACCCCAACATGGTTAATAACCTGCTCAACTGCTGCTGCATGTGCGGCTTCCAGTTCACCGGCAAACA
>JADHUD010000066.1 GCA_016784705.1 Spirochaetia bacterium
TGGAGCTGTCGGTGATTATGCCGTTCACGGAAAGGAATATCTTCAGTATATCGTTCCGGGTGTAGTAGTGATGTTTATAGGAAACATACTGTTTGGTGTTCTGCAGGGTGAAGGACTCATGAAATATATGATGTGGGGTATGATAATCGGCACAATCGGGAATATAATCCTTGATCCAGTATTTATTTTCCTGCTCGACATGAAGGTTAAAGGAGCGGCTCTGGCAACCGTCATTGCACAGCTTATATCTGTTGTTTTTGTTGTTACGCTTTTTTTGCGGAAAAAAACACGGGTACCTATTCATTGGAAATTAAAAAATATCAGCATACCAGTAATGAAAGAGATAATTACGGTTGGTTTTCCTCAGGCGCTCTCCATGATTCTTATGTCATTTACCTTTCTCATTTACAACAGAGTCATCATCTCGATTGATGAATTGGCATTAACTGCCTTCGCATTATATGGACGTTTTGAGCAGCTTCTGTTTATTCCGGTATTTGCTATCGGATCGGCATTGGTGACCATTGTAGGACAGAATTCCGGGCGGGGAAAACTGGACCGCTGTGAAGAGAGCTGGAAAAAATCTTTAGTCATTGGAGCAGGATCCGTAGTAGTACTTGCCGGGCTTTTTGTTCTTTTTTCTCCGCTTATGTTTGGAAGTCTCAGTGATATTCCCAAAGTCGTTGATTATGCAGTCAAAGAGTCACGAGTTTTGGCATTCAGTATGCTTTTTGCTGTTTTGGGAGTGTATGCTCGAAGTATCTATCAGGCTATTGGTCACCCGCTGCCTGCTCTCATGCTTTCTCTGCTTCGACTGATCATTCTTGGAATTCCAGCCGTACTTCTTTTTGTATATGTATTTGGCTGGGGGGTCTATGGTGTCTGGTTTGGTATTGTTGCGGGAAACGGACTTGCAGGAATAGTCAGTTATCTAATGGTAACAAAGACATTCAAAAGAATTCGGGAAGGGAAATTCGTTGTCAAATCAGTAAAATAAAAAAGGCAGCCCCGGGACCGGAGCTGCTAAAAGATAGGGTTAGGTTAGAAAAAAACTATGTGGTCCATACTGACAGTATAGATTATTAAGACAGCGCCGATACTAGTAATTCAGTGCTGCCGTCACATACAAACTTTGATTCATAAAATAGGCTCAGTATACTGAATTTAACTGCTGAACCCGCAGGCTCTGGAATAAATCCCGATTACATCACGAATTCTGCTGATAATAATATTCTCAGGATCAATTTTTAATGAGCCATCCATAGCCTGATAATATTGATTTGGTGAATACTGGCTGAGCAGAGAGAGAGGAATCCCGGTTTTTCGAAGGTTCTGCATTAACCGATCGATACTTTTTGCAATCTGCTGGTCAGGCCAGTAATAACGGCTTCTGTCACTGAAACTGAATCTTCTTTTAAAATATTGTTCTGCATCAGAGCCTGGATAATATTTTTTCCAGTATCCCGGATTTTTTACCATAACATCTTCGAGTACTCCGCGAATATTTGATAAAGTGATATCCGGAAATTGATTACGGATCTCTTCTTCAATATACGAGAGTGCAAAGACTGCTTCCCGGTATGCATAAGTTACCCAGGGACCAACTTTGAGAATACAAAAGTGATCTTCTACCAGATTGCTGAGTGCTGATTCCGTCTGGTAGTCTGTTGAGTGTGCTTCATAGACCAAACCTGGATAATTCTGAATCATACTGCTGAGTGCAGCGGCATTCGGCTGGTTCCTGTCGAAGAGAAAAACCTGATCATCTCCAAACTCAACTCCCGGCTGTACCACAAGACCGATAACCCGAGACCAGGCATCAGCCAGATCCTGTTCAATAAAAGCCTTTTTAGTAATTTCAAGAGTTGCTGCAGCTGCTGCCGGTGAGGTGGGATGTACCGTATCTTCCTCTTCCTGCGCCCCTCCGGGAACAGGAACCTCCGTCCCTATAATGTAGAGCGGTTTCGGAGATTCGGAACAAAACTCTTTCCAGGTATTTTCCGCAGCAGCACAGAGATCAGCTGCCCGGGCTGCAACAACCACATCATCCAGAGGTTTTGTACGGTCTCCTTCATCATCTGCGCAGAACATACTTGCATCAAGATGAATTTTACTATATCCGGCTTTAACATACTCGGTAATCAGTACTCGGGCTTTATCCATTGCTTCAGCTGCTGGTTCGTCCTGCCAGGCATTTGGTCCAAGATGATCCCCGCCTAACATAAGATTCTCTTTCGGGAATCCGGTTTCATCAGCCATAGCATGAATATATGCAACAAAATGCTGCGGGGTCATTCCGGTATATCCGCCGTACTGATCTACCTGATTGGAGGTGGACTCCACCAGAAGGATTGAGCTGTCTTCCAGTGCCTGCTGCATTGAAGCTTTTAAAACGACCGGATGGGCACTGCAAATTGAATACACTCCTTTCTGCTCTCCGTTTTGATTCTGCTGAATAATATCAATCAATTTTTCTGTAGTATGTTTCATCTGCATCTCCAAATCTCCAATATTTAGCAGGAAAAAAGGATCTTACCCTGAACTTTTCCTGGTATGGCTAAATCATTTACTGCATCAGCTGCTGCTGCAAGCGGTATATCCCGGTCTATGAGTTTATCGATCTGAATCAAACCCCGTGAAAACAGGTGGGCTGCCAATTCCCACTCTCTGCCGGGGAAAGGAGCAGAATAGTTCATCCAGGATCCGGAAACCAGCAGCTCTTTACGGTTGATTAATTCAAATATTTCCGGCTGCAGAATTACCGGAACATGCGGGGTTCCAATAAACATGACAAATCCTTTTGGTGCAGCCGCCTGGAGGCAGAGGATTTCTGTAAATGGTACGCCGCCCGTTTCCAGACAGACATCAAATCCCGATCCGCCGGAGAAGGCAATTGCTTTCGTGAGGAAGTCAGTATCTTTTGTGTTAAGGCAGAGATCAGCGCCGTATTCTGCTGCTGTCAGCAATCTGGAATCATCGATATCAAAAACCGTGGTCTGTATTGCCCCCAGGGCTTTTACTGCCTGCAGGGCTAATAGCCCGATCGTACCCATCCCTGTTATCGCTACTTTTGATCCGCCTTTGAAATTCATACTATTCAGGGCATGAAGTGAAACTGTGAGAGGTTCAAAAAAGGCTCCCTGCGTATATGAGATTGAATCAGGCAGCAACACCGCATTATTTGCCGGTATAGCAACATATTCCGCCCATCCGCCAGGTCTTCTTGATCCCACAAATGAGTATCCTTTGCCAAGAGCATAGTTTCCCATAATGCTTTCAGGTGCTGACATGTTTGGGATCAGGGGAGCGCATGCTATCCGGTCTCCCTCTTTTCTGGTAGTGACAAAATCTCCTGTTGCGGTAATTATCCCGGAAAATTCATGACCCAGAATAATCGGGTACGAGTGAGCGCCACCATGCAGGACCCGTGGTATATCAGATCCGCAAAGTCCTGATTTTTTAACTTGTACCAATACTTCATGGGCACCAGGTACCGGAACAGCGACATCTTCAAACCTGATATCATTGTCTTTATATAATACTGCTGCTTTCATACTGCTCTCCAAAGTTTTCTCGTATTTTTGACAATACAGCCATCTCTTTCTGTGATTTACTGTAGAGTGTTTTGTATAGTGAAAAGGTTTCGTTGTAAAACTCTTCTGTTCTGCTGTTCTTTGACGGGGTATGAGTATCTCTAATGGTTAAGAGTTTTAAGGCATTTTCAAATGATGAAAACATTCCTGTACCAACGCCGGTAAGGATTGCTGTTCCCAGTGTGGAGGCATCCTGTTCCCCGGGAACCAAAACGGGGTGTCCAAGAATCTCAGCAAAAATAGCGAGCCATGGCGGGCTGTTTGCGCAGCCGCCGGTCATACGGATGTCTGCTATGGTGAAACCTTTCTGTTCAATCATTTCAAAAACCCAGCGGATACCGAAAGCGATACTCTCCATCACACTGCGGATCATTTGTTTGCTGCCGGTATCCGGATTAAGACCGAAAAAAACTCCTCTGCTGTGTGTGTTCCAAAGCGGTGCCCGCTGTCCGGTAAGGTAGGGAAGGAATATCGGATTATGATCAAAAGGACTGCTTTCAGCTGCCAGGGCATCTATTTCCTGGTATGAAAGACCCGTGATATTTTTCAGCCATCTCATACCGGCTCCTCCAAAATCAACTCCGCCATTTATAAGCCATAATCCGGGGATGGCACTACGGTAGAGCAGCAGAGAGTTATCCACGTTTACCGGAGAATCGATACAAATTCCTGTATTTGTTGCGGTCCCGGCAGAAATATACGCTTCACCATTCCTGCTCAAGCCAAGTCCCAGAACCGCTGCTGTGTTGTCCATTGCACCGGCAATAACCGGTGTACCAGGAGTCAAACCAATCTCTAATGCCGCTTCCCGGGTTATTGTCCCGGCTATTTCTGAACTCTCGATAATTTTCGGCAGTTTGGCCGGTGATATTCCGGCTGGGATAAAGAGTTCTTCTGCCCATGAACTGTTTTTTGTATTACAGAGGTTCGATAATCCGCATTCAGAGACGTCTGTTGTGGCTATTCCTGTCAGTTTGTACACCAGATACCCGTTACAGTGAAAAAAGTACTCTGCTTGCTTATAGGTCTCCGGCTCATTATTCTTATACCAAAGAATTTTTGCGGCAAAACTTGCTGCATCAAATCTATTCTGATTAATCGTCTCGGCAGCATCACCTGCTGTATTTGATAGGTAGGCAGCTTCTTTTTCTGCTCTCCGGTCGGACCATATGGGACCTTTCCGTATGGGCTGCCCCTGCTTATTCACCGCCAGAGCCATGCTGGACATAGAATCTATTCCTAAACCGGCAATAGCTGATGGATCAATAGTTGTTGTATCAAGAATTTCGCGGGTGGTAGTTATCATAGCCTGCCACCAATCATTTGCATCCTGCTCCTGCCATCCATTATTGAGATAATAGGTTTGATATTCAGCGGATGCTGATGCAATAATTTTGAGGGAGCTGTCAAACAGAACGGTTTTGCAGCTGGAAGTGCCGATGTCAAAACTTAATAGGTAATCAGCCATAGTTATTCTTAAACTCCTCAGGTTTTTCGTATTTCCAGCGTTGCCGGAATTATATATTCCTGAACTTTACTGGATTTTCCGTTAATTGATTTAATTGATTTAATTGATGCAATATTCAGTAAAGCTTCAACTGATGCAGCTCCCATGTCATGCAGGTGCTGATTCACGGTAGTCAGTGGGAAATAGAGAGTTGTTTTATCGGTCATATCTCCATACCCGATAAGTGCAACATCTTTACCTGCCAATAATCCGGCTTCGTTTAATGCTCCGACGGCACCTATTGCTTCATAGTCATTTGCGCAAAAGACCGCATCCACCGTTTGTTCTTGCAGAAATTGACTGACTGCGTTATAGCCTGAAATTGCATCAAAATCTGTATCCAGATAAAAGATATTTTCCTGGTCTATAAGATTAAATTCCTTTGCCGCATCGCGTATGCCCAGGAGTTTTTCTCCGGCATTATACTGATGATCCCTGCCTTTCAAAATCAGTATTTTTTTAGCATTACGTTCTGAAACCAGATAGGATATCGTATTATAGGTTGATTGATGGTAATCGTTTAAAACCGCCCCGGCATGATCCAGTTTCCATTCAACTGTAACAAATGGAATTCTTTGTGCTGTTATGCTGCAGATGTCACGAACGGCTCCGGTTGCTTCCTCAATAAAGATTACCCCCGCTGAATCACTCTGGATTGATTCAAGTGCTTCAATAGTTTTCCAGTCCCAGACGAGTTTATCGGTATCAAGACTATGAAGTATGGTTTCAATTTCAAGGTTTTCCAGAGCTTTATGAATTCCAGACAGTATTTCCATAAAAAAAGAGAGGCGTGATGATGGAAGAAAAATATGAATTTTCTCTATGCTGCCTGAATTTCTTTTTGCAACAAAGGTGCCTCGTCCCGGTTTCACGTAGATAAGTCCTTCGTTTTTCAGTTCGTTAAAAGCACGTTGAACGGTTGTCAGAGAGACTCCTGTTGAGAGCACTAATTCTCGTACTGAAGGAAGAGGACTCTCCTCGGATAATATCCCATCGAGGATATTTTCACGGAGCTGTCTGGTGATCTGTTCATATGGAGCGGTGGTGAGATTCCTGTTTACGGAAAGTTTCATGGTATCCCCAACTATTCTAGTGTTCTAAAACACTTAGAGATTAACAATATTTATTTCAGATGTCAATTGAGAATCAAAAAACTTCACTAAATTCACTATAAGATATTTTTTTGCAAAATGGACTAACCCCTTCGTTTTTTTGTATTTTTAATTTTGAAAGGACCTCAATCTAAATTTTTTGAATATAGTGAGGAAATCTCAAAATGATTTTATTTTGAAATTTCGACGATTTGGTCAGAAGTTTGTATTTCAAATAAATAATTATTATATAATTATTTATTTGAATATATATAAACAAACTTCAAAAGCCAATTTCCAAAAATGCGAAGAATTTTGAAATTGGCTCTAGTCTCTTTTCATTATCGTACTATTTACAGACATCCCTGCTTTGTGGAAAACTCATTGTGGAAAACTCATTGTGGAAAACTTATTGTGGGAAAATAGGAGTACTTGGTCGGGGGACTAAGGGTACTTTGCAGGAGGGGTCATGGATAACAATACGCCCGTTTCACTGAGCAAAAAGATTTCGTCAGAAGTTAAGCCCTTGAAGCTTTGGAATAAAAACTTTCTTCTGCTCTGGCAGGGGGGATTGGTCTCCATAATGGGGGATATGCTCTATGAAATAGCTCTCGGTTTCTGGGTTCTGGCTGTAACCGGATCCACTGGATTGATGGGAACATTAATGGCTGTATCAATGATTCCCCGTGTACTGATCTCTCCTTTTGCCGGAGTGATAGCCGACAGACATAACAGGAAGAGAATTATTGTACTGATGGATCTTTTTCGCGGTCTTATGGTTACGGTAGTCGGGACTGTGGCTATTCTGGGCTTTCTTGAAGTTTGGATGGTTTTTGCCGTAGGAATACTTCTAGGAGCCTGTGCAGCTTTTTTTGACCCTGCAGTCGGCTCAGTTTTTCCAGATCTGGTACCTGTCGACAAACTGGAAAAAGCAAACTCTGCATTTGCCCTTATCCATTCCGGCAGCAGAATAGCAGGAAACAGTCTCGGCGGATTTCTCTATGTAACCCTTGGTGCACCTCTCATGTTTCTGCTCAATGGCATATCATATCTTTTTTCCAGCCTAACCGAAACTTTTATTACTATACCTGCCCATATTCATGACTCAAAAAAACTTACCTTTTTTCAGGATATGAAGGAAGGTTACCGCTATGTCTGGAAAAATAAAGGACTCAGAACCATGCTGGCGGTGGGGGCTTTCCTCAACTTCTTTGCAACAATCGGGTTTATACTTATTCTGCCCTTTTTTCAGCAGTCAGAATCACTGGGACCGGCGAGATATGGAATATTTATGGGAGTATCCGCGGCAGGCAGCCTGCTTGGTATGATTTTTGTATCAGTAAAGAAAATACTCCCAGAAAAAAGATTTAACTGGTTTGTAGGCAGCCTGATCTTTTTTACCTTTCTCTATGTATTTATACCGCTTTTCCCCATTTTTCCGTTAATGCTTGCGATTGCGGTTATATGCGGAATTTTTAACTCTGTGGTAAATATCCTTCTGCAGACCGTTATGCAGTTAACAATTGAACCAGATAAGCGCGGTAAAGTATTCAGTCTGCTTAGTATGCTGTTATCCGGGCTGATGCCGATTGCGATGGCTCTAGGCGGATGGCTGGGAGAATTTCTGCCGATACAGTGGGTAATAGCAGCAAGTATGATGCTTTGCGGAATTCCCGGATTATTTCTTCTTCCCAGCAAAGATTTTCGGGACTTTATATCCTTCGATCCGAAAGTACCTCAAAAATAGTAATAAGTTTATATATAAAAAAAAGATATTGTAATATAGAGCTCGCTGAAAAACTTGCAAGAACCGTATGAATATAGTTGCTGCTAAAATATTGTTGGAAGAACACCACTTGACTTTTCTTAAAAATGACAGGTACAAAAGAGAGCATTATATAAAAAGTATCAAAGAAGGATCAGCGCATGAGCGGCAAAGTACTCGTAATAGTGGAATCTCCAACAAAAGCCCGGACAATTAAACGGTTTCTACCATCCAACTATATGGTGGAGGCAAGTATTGGGCACATCCGTGACTTGCCGCAGTCAGCCTCCGATATTCCGAAGAAATACAAAGGTGAAGAGTGGGCGAAGCTGGGGATTGATGTTGATCATGATTTTAAACCGTTGTATGTCATGCCAAAAGGGAAAACCAAGATAATCCGGGAAATAAAAAGCAAAATGAAAGAGGCTGATCTTCTTCTGCTTGCAACTGATGAGGACCGTGAGGGAGAAAGCATCTCCTGGCATCTTATTGATCAGCTGAAACCGAAAATACCCTATAAAAGAATGGTTTTTCATGAAATAACAAAGAAAGCAATACATCAGGCTCTTGAATCCGGTCGTGAAATTGATGAAAACCTGGTAAATGCTCAGGAAACACGTAGGATTCTCGACAGACTTTATGGGTATACCCTGTCACCGCTGCTCTGGAAAAAAATAGCTTTCGGGCTCTCTGCCGGACGTGTCCAGTCTCCGGGCTTACGGCTGATAGTTAGCCGGGAACGGGAACGGCTTCAATTTTTATCCAGTACGTACTGGGATGCAAAAGCGAAATTGTGCAAATGCAGCGATACCTCTTCTGACTACTCTTTTACTGCAAAACTTGAATCTATCGATGGAATAAAAGTTGCGGGAAGCAAGGACTTCAATTCCGTAACGGGTATATTCAACACAACCAATAATGTGCTGCGGCTGAATGAGCAGCAAACAAAAGACCTGCTGAAAGAGATAAAAACGAAGGAATGGATTGTTGGTGATATTCAGGAAAAGAAAAACAGAACAAAACCCGCACAGCCCTTTACTACATCAACGTTGCAGCAGGAGGGAAACAGAAAGCTGCGCCTTTCGACCCGTGAAACAATGCGGTTAGCTCAGCGGCTCTATGAGAATGGCTTTATAACTTATATGAGAACTGACTCTCCTGCATTAAGTGAAGAGGGCATGTCTGCGGCACGTCATGCAGTCGAAATCTCTTTTGGGAAAGAGTATCTTACTGCTTTGCCACGCATTTTCAGTGCCTCAGCGAAGGGGGCTCAGGAAGCTCATGAAGCAATCAGACCGGCTGGAGAAGTATGCAGACATCCGGATTCTACTGGTCTGGATGGAAAAGAGCTCTCTCTCTATACCCTGATTTGGAAGCGGACGCTTGCAAGTCAAATGGCTGATGCAGAAAAAGCACTGACTACGGTTAAGGTTGATGCTGGGAAAGCCCGATTCACAGCAACCGGGACACGAATTGTATTTCCTGGATTTCTCAGAGTGTATGTTGAAGGAACAGATGATCCTGAGGCTGCCCTTGATACCAAAGAGACACTCCTTCCTGATATGAAACCTGGACTTAAGCTGAAGCTTGAAGCATTGGACACAGTCAGACATGAAACAAAACCGCCAAACAGATTTACCGAAGCCTCATTAGTCAAAGAGCTGGAGAATTTGGGGATCGGACGACCATCAACCTATGCAGCAATTATTAACACACTTTTTGAAAGGAAATATGTACGAACACAGGGAACCGCTCTCATTCCGACATTTATCGGTTTTGGTGTTATACAGCTTCTTGAAAAGAATTTTCCCGATCTAATTAAATATAGTTTTACCGCAGAGATGGAGAATGCACTGGATGAGATTTCACTCGGCAGAATTGACCGCCTCAAGTATTTAAAGGGGTTCTACAGCGGGGCAAAAGGACTTAAAAGAAGTGTTGATGTTCAGGAAAAAGAGATAAAAACTGAAGATTCACGAACTATTAAGCTTCCGCAGATCACCCTGGTAGACGGTATCAGAATTGGTAAATTTGGACCCTATATTCTTTGTGTTGATGATGAGTCCGGCGAAGAGCTGCATGCATCAATCCCTGAAGACCTGACCCCGGCAGAAATCACCGATGATGATGTAAAAAAACTGATTTCTCTGCAGAAAGTTGGGCCGGAACCTATAGGTTTTGAACCTGCAAGCGGCCTTCCTGTTTATTATATGATAGGGAGATACGGCCCCTACTTTCAATTGGGGG
>JADHUD010000067.1 GCA_016784705.1 Spirochaetia bacterium
AAGTCATTTGTATCATCTCATGCATAAACTTGGCGGACCAAACGGAATAATACGGCAAACTGAATTTTTTCTCTATTCAAACCGTGATAAAAAAGCTATTGAAAAATGTGCTGAACAGAACCATACATATCCGGAAATTACCGGATGGATACGGGCAAATTCTGAAGATTTCAAACTGGTAAAAGATTTTGGATTGAAAGAGACAGGGATTCTAACATCTGTATCAGATTATCATATCTATTTGAAGATGAAGACAACACGTGCCGCTATTCTTGATAAGTATCTTGGCGTGGTTAAAACGGCTCTTGAACAGAACATTATTCCCCGCTGCCATTTTGAAGATTTAACCCGTGCAGATTTTCACGGATTTGTACTTCCTTTTGCTCAGCAGCTTTTACGGCTCTCTGAAGCATCTGGTATTCCTGTTAAAATACGGCTTTGTGATACGATGGGATATGGAATTACCTACCCTGGAGCAGTGCTGCCCCGTTCTATACCTAAAATGATTCATGCGCTGCGGAATGAAGTAGGATATCCTTCTGAACTCCTTGAATGGCATGGCCATAATGATTTTCACAAGGTTCATACAAATGCATCAACCGCTTGGCTGTATGGGGTCTCTTCTCTCAATGCAAGCCTGTTAGGCTTTGGGGAGAGAACAGGAAATCAGCCATTGGAGGGGGCAGTAATTGAGTATGCAGGATTAACAGGCAGTTCAAATGGGATGGATCTGACAGTGATTAATGAAATCGCTGAATATTACAAACATGAGATTCAAGCATCAATTCCTAATAACTACCCATTTGTCGGAGATGATTTTAATACCACGCGAGCCGGCATTCATGCAGACGGTCTCCTGAAAAATGAGGAGATTTATAATATTTTTGATACCAGCGCAATCTTACATCGTCCATTACGGGTTATGGTCACTGATAAATCAGGCATGTCAGGTATAGCAAAATGGCTGAATGACAATATAGAAGCAGTAGTAAAAGAAGAGACTGAACCTGTGGGAAAACGGCACCCGGGAGTAAAACAAATTTACAATTGGGTTGCGGAGCAGTATCAGCAGGGAAGAGTAACAAGTATTTCTGCCGAAGAACTTATCGCTCAGGCGAAACACTTTATTCCAAGACTTTTTGAATCAGGTTTTTCAGTTGGTATACGAAATGCGAATCATTTTGCGGAGAAGATTGCAATTCGAATCTCCGGAAAACTTGAAATGGAGCATATGGATGAAGGAAAAATCGAAACCGCTTTAAAGGAACTCCTCAAGAGAGAACCTTCAATTCAGTTTGCTGCAGTTACAAATCTTAAAGGGGAGAGATTGAGCCAGGTTCACACACAGCATGGTGAAGGTTCTTTTTTCAGAAATGTAAAAAATAAAAATTTTATTGACCGGACCTGGTTTAAACATGTTATGAATACCGGAGAACCGTTCACCTCTGATCTCTATTTTTCAAATTATACAGATAGGTTGATTATTACCAGTGCCCAACCGCTCTTTGATGATAATAAGGAGCTTAAAGCGATTTTAAACCTGGATTTCATCTTCAATGAACTGGTGAAGATGGAGACGACTGTTTCTGAGGAGCTGCTGGAAAGTACCTATAATTATTAAAATCTGAGCTGAAAAGCATAAAAACCTCCTTCACCATAGACTTGTTATCCTGATTTTACTACAATAGGAGGCATGAATTTAACATTATCAGGTACTTTCGAAGGAAAAGAGTTTATCTACCCGGTTCGGGTCTATTTTAGTGATACCGATGCTGGCGGAGTAGTATATCATAGTCGTTATCTCGATTTTGCCGAGCATGCCAGGTCTGAATTTATGCGGAACCTCGGCGGCAGTCAGCATACAATGATGAAGAATAACGGCTCAGTCTTTATTATACGCTCCGTCTCTGCAGATTATATTAAGCCTGCCCGATTGGATGATTTACTGACTGTTCGGACCGAGGTTGTAAAATGTGCTAATGTAACAGTTGTTTTCAGACAGCGTGTTATGCTTGATGATGACTTGTTGTGCAGCCTTCAAATAAAAGCCGGATATATCTCGCTGAAAGAAGGACGGCCTGTTCCCATGCCTAAAGAGTGGAAATCCATGATTTCTTCGATGGTGGTGGAGAAGAGTTAAGCTAAACATCTTTTATTGGCTCTGGTAATTTTTCAAGAATATAATTCAACTCTCATAATGCATTTATTAAAGAGTGTATAATCTACATCAATGTGTAAATGTTAAGAAAAGCAATTATTCCCTTAAATTTCTCTTTATAGCAAAGGAAAATGCGTATACAATTTATCGATATCGAAATTCCTGAATAACTATGTAAATGAGTTCAAAACCTAAATATGAAAAAAATAGATAAGATACTTGCAGCAATCATAATTTCGCTGGTATTTCTATTCAGCTCCTATCAATTATTTATCTGGTGCGGGAGGCTGTTCGGGCTGCATGTAAATGCTATGGCTCTAACCGGACTGACAGTTGGTGTTTTGTTCTGTTTAATCTGGCTGCAGGAAGTTCTGCGTAATTTATATACACTGAACTGGTGGTATCTTATTATTTTTTACCTGATCAGCTCTTTAGTACTGTTTATTCATATGAAAACACTTATGATATATCTTCTTATCTATGCATTGTTTGCAGGTCTCTATACAGGCAGGCGGGTTGGATATAAAAAAGGTACAGAATTCGAATTGAAAAAAGAGTTAAAAAAGGCAGCACTTTTTTCAGAAATAGTTTTGGTAATCTATTATGTAATAAGTATAATTGTTCTTTTTACAACAGTAGGGACTCTTACCCGAATAAACTTTATTCATTTCCTCTCTCTTGAAATACCACAAAAGACACTTTGGCTTGTAGTGTTTTTTATGGGAATTCTCCTGCTGCCGTTAAACTATTTTCTTGTTATCTGGATCGGGAGATCTGTTTATTCTGTAGAATCTGCACAGAACAAAAATAGCTGAGCGTATCAGCCAGATGTAACCCTATTCCTTCCGGACTCTTTGCTTTCATACATCAGTCTATCGGCTCTTTTGATAATTGTACCTGAAGTATCATTATTTCTGACAATAGTTGCCCCAATTGATATAGTGATGTTTATTGGTTTATTATTAATTTCTATAAAACTATTCTCCACAAGTACACGCAGTCTATTACCTATAGACGAAAGAGTATGGGCATCCACGTTTTGAATGAGGCCAACAAACTCTTCTCCACCCCATCTGCCGAAAATATCAAAAGGACCGGTATTTGCAATTAATGAGTCAGCTGTAAGTTTCAGTATCTTATCTCCAGCATCATGGCCGTAGGTATCATTGACGACCTTGAAATGATCAATATCAAAAAAGAGTACTCCTAATGGAATTGAATGATTTTTGTAATCTTCCAGTCTTCTTTTTAACTCGGATTCAATGTAGTGCCGGTTTGCCAGCTGGGTCAGTTGGTCGAGAAGGGCAACGCGTTCAAGCTCTTTAATGCGCATTTCTGTTATGCTTTTGTGGGAGATGTCATTAAATAACTCTATTGCATGAGTTACTTCGCCTTCATCGTTCTGTATAACCGATACTCTCACATTAACCGGTACTCTGTGGCCAGATTTGTGGTGCAGGAAAATCTCAGTTTCCCGTGGTATGGTATCCTGAATTGATTGTGCAAGAGGGCATCCTGATACACACAAGTTCTCACCTTTTGTATTC
Organism: Spirochaetia bacterium; assembly: GCA_016784705.1. GTDB lineage: Bacteria > Spirochaetota > Spirochaetia > JABMQR01 > JABMQR01 > JABMQR01. The sequence continues at coordinate 3,706 of JADHUD010000067.1, forward strand.
ACGTGTATCAAAATATTATCTGAACAGGATTTTCCAACTACTTCTTGAGACGAGAAACCGGTAATCCGCTCGGCTGCGGCATTCCAGTAACTGACAACACGATCTTTATCGGTAATATAGACTCCATCATGTAGAGATGATAAAACTTTATCAGTAAGTGCAATTGGTATTTCCATAAAACCTCTCTCCAGAAATTGTGGTAATGTTGATATTCATTATATATGCCTATTGTAATTAATGCTATATTTCATTGTACAGAGATCTGTTAGTATCTTTGTAACATATATATATATTAAATGTTAATCTTTTAGTACTCTTTTGGGATGTGTTTTAGGATGTGTTGATGCGTAAAGAAAGAAAAGAACGAATAGTGTTTATGTTTTTTATTATATATCTGCTGATTGCATTTACCGGTTGTCAATTCTATTCTGATGAGCCGGGAACTCCCGAGCTTCTTTATGCGGTGCGGAGTGATGATGATCAGGTAACAATAATGTGGATGAATTCGGATAATGCTGAATCGTATACGGTATTCTGGTCTGAAAATTCCGATCCTGTAAAGGTTTCCGGATCATCTAAGACTTTCATAGCACTTGAAGGCAGTACGCGGACTGCAGTGTTCTCCCATACTGATTTTACGACTGATGCAGCTCTCTATTTTTGGGTATATGCAGAAAATTACTTGGGTACAAGTCCAACCAGTTCATCAAAAAAAGTCGCTTCATCAATTCCGAATAAAGAGTGGACAATAATGGTCTGGCTTGATGGTGACAACAGCCTGGAATCAGCAGCGAAAGAAGATTTTCATGAGATGGAAGCAGGATTGTATGAAGCCCTTCAGAGTGATCCGGATATCATGGATAGCGTGAATATTCTTGTTCAGTATGATAGTGAGGTTCCCGATGACTACGGCAGGTTTTTAATTCAGCCGAGAGCCTCTGAAATAGCGACAGACAGCCCCTATTACGGAAAACTGTATGGCGGGTTAGTTGAAGAGCCGAATATGGGCAGTGCCGTTGAGTTACAGGATTTTATCCAGTTCTCAAAACTGATATATCCGGCTGACAGGTATGCCCTTATTCTCTGGAATCATGGGGGCGGGGTGAGATCTCTTCAGGCAGATAGTTCTTCCCGTGCTATCTGTGAGGATTCTACCGATAATGATATATTGTATATTGGTGAGATTAAAGATGGTCTTGATGCAGCGGATAGTGTTGATTTTCTCGGAATGGATGCCTGCCTGATGGGAATGACAGAGATTGCCTACGAATTCAGACCTGTTCTTGATGATTTCGATGCACAGGCGATGGCATTCTCTCCTGCTGAGGAGCAGGGGGATGGATGGGAGTATCAGAATATTATAAGTCGATTCAGATCTTACGATTTGGGTAGTATGGATGGTGCAGATCTTGCCAGGATAGTGGTTGAAGAGTATAAGGAAGCGTACTCCTCCTATGCAGCCGAGACGCAGACAGCGGTAGATCTTACCAAAATAGCTGCGGTAAAGGAAAAACTTGATTTAATGGCTGCTTTAATAGCTGGCAACCCAGCCAACAAAGATATCCTGGAAGGTTTAAGAGGTTTCGGAGCGGATCCCGTACTTATGCACTATTTTGATGCCGCAAGCGGTTATGAATGGGAAAATTATGCGGGGTTTGATCTCGATGCGCTTGCAGATGCAGTATACACTAATTCAAGCGGAGAGATTCAGACTGCAGCTGCTAATTTAAAAACAGCATTAGAGGCGACTATCATAGATTCCTGGGCAGGAAGCTCGTATACAGATACCGGATTTGAACCGGGGAAAAATGGATTAAGTATATTCTTTCCGGATGGTGATGCGGATAATGCTAATAGAACTGATGATACATATACCTATTGGACATATCAATATTTTTATTCCAGTTTGCCGCATGATGTTATATCAACCTGGGCTGGAAACAGTGGTTTAAATTATGGTGCTATAGATTTCTGTAATGGAGATGGAGATGGTACAGTAGAAGGCTGGTTTGAACTTTTGCAGTATTGGTACAATCCGACCGGCAGCGACTCAATCCACCCGGGGCCAATGTGGTAGTTATGAGAAAAACCATCGTTCTTTTGCTGATAAGCTTACTGTCTGGTACGCTGCTTTTGACCTCCTGCGTGACTCCGGAAATATATACTGATCCCATAATCTCAACAGAAAATGGGGATTCTCAGGATTTAGACATTGTTACAATAACCGGTAAAGTTGAGATTCTATCCGACGGTACCTTGGCGCTGGTAGAAAAATGGGAATCAAAAAGCCGAATATCTTATACCGTTGTCGTGGTCGGAGATGAGAGCGAATTACTAGCACTGAGAGATGGAGATATTGTAACTGTCGAATGCATTGTTACTATGGAAAGTCCCTGGAAGGGGAAAATTGCTGTAATTTCTGTACACCCTTGATCACTTGCTGGTATAGTATACATATATAGTTAAAACATGGCAGGAGATGGCACCAATCAAAATAAACTATTTTCTATCAATCCCCATACTCATTTTCATTATAGCTGCAGTGCTGGTTATCGTATTTGTACCCGGTCAGGAGAAATCTCCTGTCATACCTCAGCAGCTTGAATCATTGGTAACTAGTAAGGTTCCCTTTGATCTGTCCGGTACTGATGCACGGTATGGTGATAATATAGCTTATGATAACTATACTGAGACAGTTTTTGATGTATATATTCCAAAATCAGATAACCCTGTTCCTGTTGTTATCTTTTTTCACAGCGGTGCTTTGTTTGGCGGGAATCGTAAAGATGTTCAGGAAGGTGTACTTGCTGAAACCGTCAGTACGCTCCTGAAAGGCGGTGTTGCCGTTGTTTCTGCTGATTACCGAATGTATGGCACAACAGGAAATCCGCTGCCCATATCCCTTCAGATTGAGGACTGTAGAAATTTAATTCAGTACTTACTGGATTCAGCGAAGCTGTTGGGAATCAATCCGGATAGAGTGGCGCTCTCCGGTGAAGGATTTGGGGGCGGGATAGCCCTCTGGTTCGCCGTACAGCAAGGAGCTGAAAGCATGTCTGCAGACTCCCTTTTAGCTGCAGCATCCAGAAACGGACCGGCATCATTTGATCCGGAAGTTTGGACTGCTATGGATAGAATGTTTTCAGGAATAGCCGATCCTGATTCGTATATACGTACGTTAGCTCCGGAATCTATGCTTGATATATTCAAAACGAAAGATTCAGTACTGAAACTGGATATGCTCTCGATGATAACCCCGGACACACCTCCAATATGGGTACAGAATACTGTATCTCAGTATAAATCTCCTGAAACAGTTGCGGAAATCCTGCAGCATCCGGCACAGGCTTATGCATTGCGGATGGCTATGACCGAAGCCGGATTGCGTGAGCATTCGGTATGGTATCTTGAAGCTGATACGATAAAAGACTCCTCATGCGAAACAATGGCGGATTTTTTTATCCGCAGATTGGTAACAGAAAAAGAGGCAGAAAGTAAGAATTAGGAGAGAAGATCATGGGTACCATACCCTGGTGGCAGAAAACAGTAGTCTATCAAATCTACCCCCGTTCCTTTATGGATTCCAATGGTGATGGTATAGGGGATATTCAGGGAATTATCAGCAAACTTGATTACCTGCAGGATATGGGTTTTGAAACCATCTGGATATCCCCCTTCTTCACGAGTCCTCAGGAGGATTTTGGGTATGACATTGCTGAATACCGCTCAATAGCATCAGAATATGGGAATATGGATGATTTTCGGGAACTTGTCAGGGAAGTTCATAAGCGGGATATGCATCTGATTCTGGATATGGTATTAAATCATACCAGTAAAGAACATAGCTGGTTTAAAGAATCCAGATCTTCTAAAAATAATCCCAAACGTGACTGGTACATCTGGAAACCGGGGAAAAAACCGCCGAATAATTGGAAAAGTATGGTATTTGGCCGAGGATGGCATTTTGATTCTCTGACTGATGAATGGTACTGGGCTGCTTTTCTGCCCTGTCAACCTGATCTGAACTGGAGAAACTCGGAAGTATATAATGAGATGCTTTCTATACTGAAATATTGGCTGAATGAAGGGGTTGACGGGTTCAGATTGGACATTTTTGGAGCAATTTATGAAGATCCTAATTTTCAGAATAATCCATTCAGTCCGCACCTTTTTCCGAATGACGTACGGGGAAATGGAGTCTTTCAATCAACAGAGATGACCCGTAATCATCCGGATAATTTTCAGTTGGCGAAAAAACTCAGAACTTTTATAGATGAACAATCGCAGCATCATGCCTGGATGGTTGGTGAAATATTTGGGGGATATGCTGCTTTACGTGAATTCTGCGGTCGTGAAATTCCCGATGGATTGCATTTAGCCTTTATGTTCCAGACAGTACACGCACCATTTACTGCTGCAGCATACAGAAAATTGATTATTGAGGCAGAACAGTGGTTTCCTGAACCCTACTGCCCGACCTGGGTATTTGGAAACCATGATATGAATCGGCGGATAACACGTCTGAGAGGTGACCGGGATAAAGCAAAACTTGATTTTGCCTATCAAATGACAGTGAGGGGAGTTCCTTTTATCTATAACGGGGAAGAGCTTGGGATGACCAATGGGGAGATTCCTACTGCACAGGCGCAGGACGGAGTTACAAAACATTTTAAAAAGTATTTTCCTGATTGGGTTGTATCTCTTGTGAATAAACAGTTTAACGGTGCAGTAAATCGTGATAATTGCAGAACCCCGATGCAGTGGAATCCGGATGAAAATGCAGGTTTCTGCAGAACCGGGATTAACCCATGGCTTCCGGTTAACCGAAGTGTGCAAAAGAATAATGTCATTACTGAACAGGAAGAGAAAGATTCACTATTGCATTGTGTTAAACGATTTATAAAAGCAAGAAGGGAAAATGAGGCATTAAAAAGCGGCAGTTTGAAACTTCAGCCGAATATAATCTCATCATCACAGGTTCTTGCATACAGCCGTGAAACTGAATCAGAAGAGGATGTTTTTTTAGTACTTCTGAACTTTTCAAATAAGCAGCAGAGAATAGATCTTTCTCCTATAACCACCGGGAGAATCAGTGTTGTGGTATCGACAGTATTGCAGAAGCAAAAGGCAGCGGGATTTAAACTGAACCGGAATAAAATATCCCTGCTTCCATGGGAAGGGTGTGTGTTGCAGTACAGCTGAATTATGATAGTATAATATCGTATAGACAGCTGAGCCAATTTTCATAAATCGAAGATTATAAAAATTGGCTGAATCTATTGTTCATGAATCTGGAGGAGAGATGAAGCGTGCAGTAATTTCAGGCATTTGTGCCATAATTTTTCATATCAGCAGCGGTGGGTTTCTTTTTGGCGGAAACTACTCATCTGTACCGCTGACATCTCCAATCTATTCACTTATAGACCAAGCTCAAATCACCGGGGCTGTTAAACATGTCCCATCTGTAAGACCCTATACAGAGAACAGAGTAAAAGAACTCCTCAATGAGATGCTGCATGGATCTAAATTATCAGCCCGGGAGAAAAAGATAGCAGAAAGTTTTCTGAAAAGTTTTGACCCGGTCGGGAATGTACTGCAGGACGGTTATCTCTCTTTTGGGGAATTTCCGTTAACAGCAGATATGGGGATTAGAGTAGAAACTCTATCTTCAGCTGATTTTGCAGGACTGGAATCTCTTGCCCAGACCAACTATGTAAATTTCTTCATGGATGGTGATGTCGGAACTTCAATTTCCTATGCATTTGACATGGCTTTTGCGCTGAATTATCTCCAGATTGAGGCATTCCCGGTCTACAGTTATTCAACTGACTGGGATGGATATACCTACAATCCTTCATCCATGGGCGGTGGCGGAAATGTTGATCAATTTTATAGTTTTGCTTTCAGATCCCGTCCGGAAATAGGTGCAGGTTTTTTTGATGATAAAGTAACGTTTAATTTTGGCAGGCATCGTCGGGAATGGGGATTGGGGAGCGATTCGCTGGTTCTTTCCGGATCAGGGCGTCCTATTGTTGCTTTTGAGACCACCCTGCAGCTGATTGACTGGATGTCATACTCCTATCTGGTAGGAACTCTGGAAAACAGCGGAGACAAGAGTGAGGCTTCACAGCTTCAATCAATGATCGCATTGAAAACGGTGGAAATCCGCCCGCTGGACTGGATGTACATAGCTGTCCATGAGGGAGTAGTTTTTCCCAAGCGTTTTGAGCTGGGCTATCTGAACCCCCTGATTTTCTCCTCGCTCTATCAGGGTCAGATTGGTGACTTTGATAATATTATGGGAGGTGCAACCCTGGGTTTTTCGCTTCCGGGAGCGGCAGAAGTCTGGACAACACTCTATGTTGATGAGCTCAAACCCAACAGTATCTCCGATTTTTTCGATTATGTCCGCAATTTCTACTCATTTCAGGCTGGGCTGCAGGCGGCCGTTCCTTCAGTCCCGTTTGGTCTT
>JADHUD010000068.1 GCA_016784705.1 Spirochaetia bacterium
AAGAAAAAGCCTATAAAACAGGCAGGAAATTGAAAAAGACTAACATTTTTAGGAGATTTATTGGGGTGTTACCGTTCCAGAAAGGAAGGAGCGCCTTTTTTGCTTAATTTACGAAAAACAAGTCAGACAAACTCCTAGGCTTTTAGAAAAGCATATTTTGAGAAAATAGTTCTTTTACTATATGTATAAAACTATCTCATGTTGGGTAATGCGCCATAATGTTAATCCGGTTCATACCGATCGGTTAAAAAGGTTCTTTACCCAGTCCCTAAATCGCCTGAATAACGTCAGCCTATTTTTTTCGGCAAAATCTTTCGAGGCATCGGCAGGATGAACGTTCTTACCTGATTGTCCTTTTAAATGATTCCAATGCTTTACAATCCACATATACAGATCACCACTTGTCCGCCCGGGAAATTTTGAGAGGAGTTTCTGATCTTTAACAGCTTTCTCAATTGGATAATAAACATTTTTATACCAGGATTTTGCAGCCTCTTCAAAGGAGATCTCTTTCTCTTTTCCCATGTTTATATAATATTTATGTACATTGATATGATGGAGCATTTCTGTATATCGACCGGGTGTTGTAAACATAATTGAAGACATATCTATTATGTTCTGAATTGATGTTGTTTCAAAAACCCGCTTTCTCTCATAAGCAATAACCTTATCACGCAGCTGTTTGTCTGTCATTCCGGGTTCAAGATGAATTTCTGCATCCAGCTCAACTATATCTGCATCAATAAACTCAACACCCAACGTTTTTGCTACAGAAACCCGGTGGTTTCCATCCCGGACAAAATATGCATCACCAATTTTATAAACACTGATAGCGGGTAAATCTACCATTGCCAAATGAGCTTTACTGATACTTTCCCAACGTCCTTTCAACATCGACTTCTTCGGTAAAAAAGCCTTGCTGAAATCCCTATAACGACCTTCACTCCCAATAATTCTATCAACCCGAATAGCTTTCATACCAAGGTAAGTTTGTTTTTTAGGTTTAACCAGCTCCTTCACATCATAGAAAGAGAGAAGTTCCGTCCGCTCCATCTGCAGTTTTGATAAAATCGTTTGGAGTTTGGCTTTTTTGAGAGCCCGCATAAAATTATCATTCGCCTGAAAATCAAATCTTCCCACTATTTTTGCTCAACTTCCAGCACATATCTGCTGTAAACGTTTATTACTTTTGTGTTTTCATAGAGAGATTCCCGTTTTTGGTTAATATCAAGCAGATGTACATGCCCATGAAGCAGATATTCTGGTTGAAATTTTCTCATAAACCACAAAAAAGCTTTAAATCCTGTATGACAGGCATCTTTCCCATCATGAATACCAAACGGCGGAGCATGTGTTATAAGAATATCCAGCCAGCGCCCGTGAAAAATCCTGTTAATTAACATTTTAGGAAATAGTTTGATGATTTTTACATACATTTGCGTATTGGTATATTGATTTTCTCCTCCATTATACTTCATGGAACCGCCAAGGCCAGCAAGAAGAAGTCCCGTCTTCTTGTCTCTGATAACTTTATCCCCGATATAGGTCGATCCGAAGTAATTCAGCGAACAATTTAACTCATTTGCATAATTAAATTCATCCCGGCCTTTTTTCTTAAATCTTTTCAAAAAGGTCAAATCATGATTCCCGAACACAAAATATAGCGGTTTGTTGAGCATGCTTACAATGAATCCATAGTATCGCATCTTCAGGTCCCCTGCTCCTATAATAAAAGAGACATCCTTAAAACGCTCTTTAATATTTTGAGAATATACCACTAAATCTTCATTATCTGATACACATAAAATCTTAATCATCTAATTTTTTACCTATGAAACCCCTATGTCAGCAGATAACCGCAATCAACTGTGATTATTTCACCGGTTATTGCAGAAGCAGCATCAGAACTGAGGAAAACTACCGCATTCCCAATATCTTCTGTTCGCACAAGACGGCCTAAAGGAGTTCTTTTTTCATACATTTCCGCCAGATTTTCAGCGCTCTCCCGAAGACCGGAAGATTCAATAAGTCCCGGGGCAACAGCATTTACCCGAATACCATCTTTCGCAGTTTCAGCTGCTAAAGATCTTGTATACGCAGAAACTGCACCCTTACTTGCATCATAATGTGCCGTTTCCCCAAAACCCGGGTGAAGTGCATTAATACTCGCAATATTAATAATTACCCCGTGTCCAGCTGTACGTAAAAACGGAATCGCTTCACGGCAGCATAAAAACAACCCCTGAACATTAACAGAAAAAACCTCTCCCCAACTGTCCAGAGAAAGATTCTCCTGCAGGGCTTGAGAAAAAACTCCTGAATTGTTGACTAAAACATCAAGTCCGCCAAGCTTCCCTACTACCTGATGCAGAAGATTCTGAACATCTTCTTCTTTTCTCAAATCAGCCTGAAATGATTCAGCCTTCAGCCCGCTTCCATATTGCTTCAACTCATGGACAGTTTGGTCAGCCCGATCCTTACTCCCGCTGTAACTTATTGCTACTGACGCTCCGGCATTGGCAAGTGCATGGGATATTCCTCTGCCGAGATTTCCGGATCCTCCAGTCACCAAGGCTCTCTTCCCAGCCAGACTGAAGGGATTATTCATTAACAAACCCTTTAATCAGCTCCGAGGCAGCTGGAAAGAGTGTTATAAGCTCTTCTCTTTTTCCTATGATAAAATCTGATTCATGATAAGTAGGAGCCATAGTAGTACCGAAAAGTGCATACCTTCCGCCCTCTGCCAATCTGGTTCCCTGCCACACCCCTGCAGGTATATTACGAACTGGACGTTCGCCTTCCAAAAAATTTACACCTATTTTAATAAGATCAAAATGCCCATCAGGAAAGAGGCAAAGCTGTTCTGCAGAGTCGCCATAATAGAAATGCCACAACTCATCAGTTCTCAATTTATGCATGGCAGAAAAATTATCTGGTGTGATCAGATAGTAGATAGCCCCCGATACAGCTCTTATCCCCTCATTCTCATAACGCGAAGAGAGGGCAGCTGAGTCGATCTTATCTGAAGAAGCGTAATGCTGCTTGAAAAAGCCCCCCTCCCTGGGAAGCGGCTTTAAATCTAAAATTTTAATGAGCTCTTTAATGGGTATTAGATTTTCCATTCGGCTAGGACTCCTTTGATGAGTGAGGCGAATGTATCTCGAACCATAGCACCTGTTTCAAGAACTTCCTCATGATTCAGAGGCTGGTCTAGAATACCTGCTGCCATATTAGTAATACAGGAAATACCAAGCACTTTCATACCGCAATGAGCAGCCGCAGTAACTTCAGGAACTGTGGACATCCCTACTGCATCAGCACCTAATATCTTCAGCATACGAATTTCTGCAGGAGTTTCAAAACTTGGTCCTGACATGTGTGCATACACACCTTTTCTCAAAGTTATACCAAGTTTTGAGGCAACTTTTTCTGCAAGTATACCGAGCTTTCTTGTATACGGCTCAGACATATCATTAAATCGCGGGCCAAATTCTTCAATATTGGGACCCCGCAGCGGGCTTTCATCAAAAAATTTAATGTGATCGGTAATAATCATAAGATCTCCGGGGTTGAACTCGGAATTACAGCCTCCGGCAGCATTTGTTACAATCATGCTTTCAATTCCCAATAACTTCATCACCCGTACCGGAAATCCAATTACCTGCATTGAATATCCTTCATAATAATGAAACCTTCCCTGCATTACTAATACAGGCCGTTCTTTCAATGTTCCGATAACCAGTTGTCCGGCATGCCCAACGACAGTTGACAGCGGAAAATGGGGGATATCTTTATAAGGAATACGTACTGCATTTTCAACATCGTCACCAAGCACACCTAGGCCTGATCCAAGAATCAAACCAACTTCGGGCAAAATGGTTATCTGTGATTTTATATATTCTGCAGCTTCTTTCATCATTTCCAAAGTAAAATTCATTATACACACCTCTTCTTATAATCAGCAAAGCAGCTTGAAAGACAAGTATTCCTGTAAGACAAGTACTCTTGTAAGACAAGTACTCTTGTAAGACAAGTACTCTTGTAAGACAAGTACTCTTGTAAGACAAGTACTCTTGTCCCCTTACCCCTGACCAGGATAATACGGCTGTCCGGCAGCCTTTGGAGCCTGCGAAGTCTTGGAGAAGAGAACTAAAGCAACCAATGTAACAACATACGGGAACACCTTGAGAATAAGCGGCGGAATCACTGCCAATTCTGGAACGACCTGTGAAACGTTGGCAACCGTCATAGCAAAGCCGAAAAAGAATGTAGCTCCCAGAACTCCAAGCGGTTTCCACTGACCAAATATCAAAGCAGCCAGAGAAAGGAATCCTAATCCGGCTACCGATCCATTAAATTCTCCTGAATAGGTTACTAAAATAATAGCACCCCCTAATCCTGCAAAAGCACCGGAAATCATCACTCCAATATAGCGCATTCTATAGACATTGACACCTGCCGATGCAGCTGATGAAGGATGTTCACCACAAGCCCTTAAACGAAGTCCGAATGATGTTTTGTAGAGCACAAACCAGGAAATCAGAACAATAAGCAATATTATCCAGGTTGTCCAGTACGTCTGGGTAAAGATAAGCGGCCCAATAATTGGAATCTTTGACAACACAGGTATAGTATGACGGATTACCCCGATCCTTATCGATATGTTCCCGCTTCCTGTGATAGTTCGTGCCAGATATACCGTTATAGCCCCTGCCATCATATTAATTGCGGTACCACTAATTACCTGATTAGCATTCAGGTTGATTGAAGCAAAAGCATGAAGAAGCGAAAATATTGCTCCGGCAGCCATTCCAGCCAGCAGACCTATCGGTATTGCCGCAGCATCAAGAGAACTCTCAAGTCCTTTAATCACAATTGCGCTGGCAAAAAAACCAACAACCATTAATCCTTCAAGGCCGATATTTACAACTCCGCTCCGTTCACTGAACAATCCGCCAAGAGCTGTTATTAAAAGAGGCATGGTTAAAATGATTGCATAAGGAAATATCTGTGAGACAATTTGCCAAATATTCATGCTACTTCTCCTCCTCTTCAGAATCAGAATCAGAACCAGAATCCAGATTTATGATCTTAGTGTCATTTTTCCTTTTCTGCCTTCTGTTAAAAAAAGACCAAATACGACCAATCAAAACACTGGTTGCAGTAAAATATATAATGGTTGCAATAATCGTATCAGATATTTCCGGAGGGATTCTGGTCATTGCGTTCATAAAACCTTTACCGGAGTGAAGCAGCCCGAAAAAAAGAGCTGAAGCAAAAACTCCCCACGGTTCTGTAGCACCTAACAGAGCCACAGCAATTCCATCAAAACCCTGATTCGGCAGAACACCAATCTGCATATTCGATGCATAACCAGTGTAAAACGTCGTACCAGCCAAACCGGCAAGGCTTCCGGCGATAATCATGGAAAGAACAATATTTCTATTTACTTTGATACCGGCATATTCGGCAGCATCACGATTAAAACCGACTGCTTTCAACTCAAATCCTAACGTGGTTTTTTTCAGAATTATCTGGATTATAACAACCGCAATTAACGCTATAAATATACCAATATTGATATATGAACCATTAAAAAGTGCATCAAGCCAGGGAGCCTTCAGAGAAGCAGACATGGGAATCAAACGTGATTCAGTCTCCAGATACATCCCTTTAAAGTAAGCCGGCACAACATAATATACAACCCAGTAGGCAATCCAGTTCATCATGATTGTTGCTACAACCTCATGAACATTGAATTTTGCCTTCAGCAAACCGGGAACAGCTCCCCAGAGAGCCCCTCCGGTAAATCCGGCCAGAATTATCAGAAAAAGAAGAATCGGCCGTGGGGCAGTCACCGTCAGGGCAACCATTGTTGAACAAAGCCCGCCCATCAGCATTTGACCAGCTGCTCCAATATTAAATAGCCCGGTCTTAAAAGCAAACGCAACCGATAGTCCGGTCAGGGTGAGAGTAATAGCGGTGGCAATAGTATTACCTATCCGTTCAATACTCATCAATCCGCCCTTAAAAAGATAGGAATATCCTTCAAGCGGATTGCTGCCTATACTCAACATAAGAATTGAACCGGCTATCAAGCCCAGTACAACAGCCGATATTGCTATAATAAATGCACTGTTTTTCTTCATCGGCTTTCTCCTCTCTTAATTCCGGCCATCATGAGACCTACCTCATCCTCATTGGTTTCCTCTGTTTTTACTACATCTATCACTTCTCCGCTATTAATAATGACAATTCTGTCAGAAAGATTGAAGATTTCATCCAGCTCAAGAGAAACCAGAAGAACCGCCTTCCCATTATCACGTTGTTCAATGAGCCTTTTATGGATATACTCTATTGCTCCAACATCAAGACCCCGTGTCGGCTGAACGGCAATAAGCAAATCAGGATTCATGTCTATTTCACGGCCTACAATAGCTTTCTGCTGATTTCCGCCTGACAGCCCACCTGCCGGTGAATATATTCCCTGTCCAGAACGTACATCAAATAATTCAACAATTCTTTCGGTATGCTCTTTAATTTTATCCTGATCCAGAAATCCAAACCTGGAAAAGGGTTTCTGATAATAAGTCTTCAGTACCAGATTCTCGCCAACAGTAAATTCAAGCACAAGTCCATGTTTCTGACGATCCTCAGGAATATGAGCAATTCCAAGCTCATTTCGTTTGCGGCGGGAAAGGTGCGTTATTTCTTCACCGCGAATAGTAATACTTCCCGATATAATATCCCGGAGCCCGGTAATCGCTTCAACAAGTTCAGTTTGGCCGTTTCCTTCTACCCCGGCAAGCCCGACGATCTCTCCTCTGCAGACATGGATCGAAAACTTCTTCAAAGCCTCATATTTTCTTGCATTGAGAACTCTTAAATCCTTGATATCAAGAACCGTTTCACCCGGCTTACTGGCTTCTTTATCTACTTTGAAAGAAACCTCACGGCCGACCATCATTGAAGCCATCTCCTGCTGAGTCGTATCGGCTACATCAACCGTACCAATATATTTACCCCGCCTGATAACTGTACATCTGTCGGCAATATCTTTAATCTCTTTCAACTTGTGAGTAATCAATATTATCGACTTTCCCTCATCAACCAAATTCCTCATGATTCCCATAAGCTCATGGATTTCCTGTGGTGTCAGTACTGCTGTCGGCTCATCAAAGATCAGAACATCAGCATCACGGTACAGCATTTTCAAGATTTCAACCCGCTGCTGCATTCCAACAGAGATATCCTCAATCTTTTCATTTGGATCGATACTCAACTTATAGCGTTCAGAAAGTTCCTTGATTTTCTTCGAGGCACTTCTTACATCAAGAATAAACCTGCCTTCATTTCCCATTATAATATTTTGGGTTACCGTAAAATTGTGTACAAGCTGAAAATGTTGATGCACCATACCTATGCCCAATTCATACGCAATATTCGGGTCGGTAATATGCACGGCTTTTCCTTTTACCATGATACTACCCTCGTCAGCATGATACAGACCAAAAAGAATACTCATAAGCGTAGATTTTCCTGCACCATTCTCTCCAAGCAAAGCGTGTATTTCCTGTGGACGCACTTGCAGAGTTACATTGTCATTTGCCACTACTCCGGTAAATTCTTTTCTGATATTCAGCATTTCAACTACATAATCCATAGGCTGAACTCCTGGTATTTATTAAATTTTAAAAAAGTCAGTTTGTTAATTATATACTGATACTCTCAAAAAATGCAAAAATAATCACATCGTCCAGAATTATCCGGAATTATCAGTTTACAAAAAATTGAGGCCGCCGCTATAGTCTTAACAGACTTTTGCGACAGCCTCAGGGTGTATAGAAAAATGCACTATGCTTTTCTTCTATTTGATAAGATTACCTTTTACGTCAGATACTACTATTGTACCAGCCTGAAGTTTAGCAAACACTTCCTTTGCGGTAGCCTGAACTGCTGCGGTCAGGTTAGGATTCACGTCCGGGATGCCTACACCATTGTTTTTTGCATTAAACGTCAATATCTGTCCACCGGGAAATTCACCATTAAGTTCTGCTTTGATCATATCATAAGCGGCCTGATCAATTCTCTTCATGGCAGAGGTAAGAATAATAGATTTATCTCCACTATAGATACCATCAGCATACTGATTTACATCAACACCGATAATCCATACATTCTTACCGGATGTAGCTCTGGCTTTAGCCTCATTAATTGCGCCAACTCCAACTCCGCCGGCTGCAGCAAAAATTGCTTTTACTCCGCGGTCATACATGGAAGCTGCCAGCTGCTGTCCTGCAGCAACTTCACTAAAGGTTCCCTGATAAATGAAATTGTCAGGATTCATGGTTACATTTGTTCCATAGTTTGTATTTGCATACTTAACACCCTGCTGGAAGCCCCAGTTGAATTTTTGAACTGGCGGAATTTCCATTCCTCCAATAAAACCAACGGCTCCGGTTTTCAGCTGAAGAGCTGTGGCAAGTCCAGCCATAAACCCTGATTCATGCTCTGCAAAGAAAATTGAAACAGTATTTTTTTCTACAGTAACATTGTAATCTCCGGCGTGGGGACTTCCGTCAATTAAAACAAATTTTGCATCGGGGTATTTAGTCTGAGCCTTAAATATGGTTGTTTCGAACTTAAACCCAGGGGTAACCATCATTTTATAACCGGCATCGTACAGGTTTCCGATCTCTTTCAGGTAATCTGCTTCAGTTGTACCAACTGGCTTCAGATACTTGGTATCCAGATCGAAATCTTTTGCTGCCATCAAAACACCTTCCCATGTTCCCTGGTTGAAAGATTTATCATCTATGGTACCTGCATCAGTTACCATACCGACTTTCATTTTTGCTGATGTTTCAGCCTCTGCAGCAGCGAAAAGCATTCCAGCTGCTAAAAGCAAAACGCATAGAAGAGTAATAATTTTTTTCATTCTCTTAACTCCTTATTGACTTTGATATCAACCTCTATTGTAACTTCATGGAAGTAGCATGTCAAACCAATTCACGAATATTGCACATTCAAATCTGTATTTTGAGTAAATTCCTCGATTATTATAAGAAATAATTCATGCCTGATTAGTATCGTCAAAATTACGGCCAGTAATAATATCCGAACTGAAGCGGCGGAGTGTCAAGTATACATTTTAACAATATGTTCATAATACTGATATTTGACATACACACTATTTCTGATATCATAGAGTGATTCTGGTTCCTTTTCAAATCTCGGTATAACAATTTTGTAATGTAGGCTAAGGAATATTCTAAATGGAAGATTATCGTCTGTTATATATGTATAAATCAGCAATTCAGGCTCTTTGTGATAATTTCACGCTGACTGTGGGGATAGACGTTGCAATTGTTGACAAGTCTTTGATACGTATTGCTGCAACTGGCAGATGTAATGTAAATCAGTTTCTCAATATAAACGGCCTTATACAGAAGCAGGTAATTGAACAGGGTAAACCAATTATAATCAAGAATCCAACACGTGATGAAGCCTGCAGGAATTGCGAACAAAAACAGTTTTGCAAAGAGACTCTGGAGATAAGCCTGCCTATTACTCTTGATAATATAGCAATTGGATCTATCAGTATGATTACATTCACACAAAAAGCGCGTACCAAAGTGCTGAGCAGCCTTGACCTGTTTATGGAACTCTCAGAAAACTTTACCGGGATAATCGAAGAATTTCTTTCCAGAAATAAATCAATTCCTACAAAAGAACCAAAAAAAGTGAAAAAAGAAATAGTAACATTTTCGCATTTGATCGGTAATGCCCCGCAATTTAAAGAAGTAATCCAAAAAGCAAAGCTTGTGGCGCCAAATGATGTATCCGTTATGATTATGGGGGAGAGCGGTACGGGTAAGGAAATGCTTGCAAATGCAATTCACAACGCCAGCCCGAGAAGAACCTATCCTTTCGTTGCAATTAATTGCGGTGCCATTCCTGAAAACCTTATGGAGTCAGAGCTGTTTGGATATGTAGACGGTGCCTTTACCGGAGCGAGCAGAACGGGACGAAAAGGTAAATTCGAACTGGCAAATAATGGAACAATCTTTTTGGATGAGATAACAGAGATGCCGATAAGCCTTCAGACTAATCTATTAAGAATTTTACAGGAACAGCAGCTGGAACGCCTGGGAAGCAAC
>JADHUD010000069.1 GCA_016784705.1 Spirochaetia bacterium
CAGATAATACGTTATCAAAATTTGCTTTCTGGAAAAACAGAATAATCTTATCAACTGATTTTATTTCAAATTGGAATTATAACTTCCAGAATCCTTCTGACAATCTATTATCCGTTAGCTTCGCATTTACTATAAAAATTGAGGAGTTTCTTGATATAAGTATAGTTTCAAAATCAAGAAATAGTGCTACACACCGTTATATGAATGTTTCAGATTTTTTAGATGATTTATTTAAATCATTTAATTTTTTCAATATTAATGATAGATATGATTCAAATTTTAATTTAAGTGAAATAGAGATGCATATTATTCATTATATGAAGGATTGGAATTTGAATTTTGATTACTCTGGAAAAGTCGCATTGAATAGTGATAATGAATATGTATGGAGCCCTTTGGCATCAATTTATATAGCATGGAAAGCAGTACCGGAAATTGACATATCTGCTTCAATAGAGCATGATACAATCACTGGGATACAGTAGACTAAAACAAATTTGGAGAAATAGTGACAATAGTTTTTGAGGATTCAGATATATTAAAAAAAATTTGTGGATCAAATGATGAAAATATTAAAGAACTTAGCGAAGGTTTGGATATAAAAATTTACCTTAAAGGTAATACTATTGCTATCAAGCAAGAAGCGGATATAGAATTAGTTTCATCATTTACCAGAATAATTGATATTTTAAAAGAACTGGCCAGGCAAGATCGGGATATTGATCCTCAGCAGGTTCAACTTCTTATTCAGGCGCAGAAAGAATCTGAAGAATTTATCACATCCGATCCGGCAAATATTCATATCCAGGCTGGAAGTAAATCCATTTATCCTAAAAGCAGAAATCAGTTAACGTATATCGAGGCAATGTTCTCTAAACAGTTAGTTTTTGGGATTGGCCCTGCCGGAACTGGTAAAACATTTCTTGCTATTGCAAAAGCTGTGCATGATTTAAGTCAGAATAAGAGAAAGAAACTAATTCTAACACGTCCTGTGGTTGAAGCAGGAGAAAATCTTGGTTTTCTACCGGGAGATCTATCACAAAAGATCAGTCCATATTTACGACCACTTTATGATGCTCTGGAAACCATGATACCCATGCATACTATTAGAAAAATGGAAGAAAACGGAATAATTGAAGTTGCACCGCTTGCATATATGCGTGGAAGAAGTCTGCAAAATGCTTTCATTATTCTTGATGAAGCTCAGAATACTACTAAAGAACAAATGAAAATGTTTTTAACCAGAATTGGGGAGAATTCAGAAGCTGTTATTACGGGAGATATTACTCAGATAGATTTACCTTCTTCCGGGAAATCGGGACTCGTTCACGCATCAAGAATTCTTCTTAGTATAGATGACATAGCATTTATAACATTTACATCAAAGGATGTTATACGAAGCAGATTAGTTAGAAAAATTGTGGATGCATATGAAAAAGATATTTAAATTAAAACCTGAGAAATTAAGTTTCCGTGATAAAATTATTGTCACTTTCCTTGTTCTACTAATAATTACTGCAGGTTTTGTTATTCCACTTGTTCTTTCTCAAAGATTGTCAGGTCAACTTCAGCAGCAGGCTCTTGATTTTACCGAGGGTGAAATTGCTGATAAAAATGTTATTGCAAAAAACAAAATTCAATATATTGATTATGAAGCTACAGAAGCTGCAAGACGCAAAGCAGTTCAAAATGTTAGACCCCAATTCACACTTTCTCTTGAAAAGACTCTAAAAATTCTAACCCTTTTTGATGATTTTAAAACATCTCTTTTAGCTAATGATATCGAGAAAGTTCCGGAATCTGTTTTCACACTTTTTTCAACGGCTGCTGTTGATTTACATGCAGTCTACTCAAACTTACAATCATTTAGTGTTCAGGACAAACTCAGGTTGATACATATTGCTGAAAAAAAGCTGAAATCCATTTTTGAGAATGGTGTTTTCTCAGAATCTGAGATTCAGGAAATTAAATCTTTACATCAAAATGAAGTAGAAATTAGACTCTTTAATGATGAATTTACCGGAGAACTGGTTCGTATAGAAAAAATTGACACGCTTATTGATGTTACAGAGATTCAGGAAGTGTTGGCAGTATGGGCATTTGATGGAGAAGGGGATGAAATAACTCTGAGGAAAGCAGCTGCAGAAATAATTATACCTTTTATTGCAGCAAATATGAGTTATGATAAATTAGGAACTTTGCAGCAAATGTCTCTGGCAGAGATCTCTATTAAACCTATTATTAGTACTATTGAAGCCGGCGAATATATTATTATAAAAGATTATATTATAACTCAGGAAGCAATTGAAAAGCTGCAGGCCCTGCAAAAAAATGAGTTGAAAAAATCATTATGGGAAAAAATTGGTACTGTTTTATATGTAACTGTTTTAACGATCATTATGCTCTATATTCTCGTATCTTTTATGCCTTCTAATTATAGATACAGACAATTTCTCTATATAACATTATCGGGTATCATAATCTATTATCTTTTGTTTGCTGGTATTACAAGTATACTGTTTTCAAGAAGAATTACTTTCTTTGCTTTTTTCATACCCATTGCCTTTACAACTATGATGCTTACGGTTGTTGCAGGAAAGCAAATTGGTTATTTAATATCAGCATATATCGCACTGCTCTCATTCACTATTCCATATGGCAATTTCAGTTCATTTCTATTCCTCCTTTTCCTTGGTCTTACAGGAGCGGTAATAATTACTCATACAAGAAAACGTATTGATATGATTAAATCTTTTTTGTATCTCGTTGCTTCGGGAATGGGAATACTTATTGTTCTGGGGCTTATTGGAAAATATAATCTAGAAGAATTTTATATGTATTCGATTATTATAGCTCTTAATGCGTTAACTTCTAGTATCCTTTTTGTTATGCTTCTGCCAATTATAGAAAATATTTTTAATTTACCGACGGATTTTAGACTATTAGAACTAACTACCATGAATACTAAAATTTTAAAAAGAATGGCTGTAGTTGCAAGAGGAACATATAGTCATTCTGTTGCGGTAGCTGATCTGGCAGAATCAGCTTGCGAAGTCATTGGTGCAAATAGCCTTTTGGCTAGAGTAGGGGCATACTATCACGATATTGGTAAGATTGATCAGCCTGAATATTTCATTGAAAATCAAACTGGCGATAATAAACATGACGAATTAAAACCCAGCTTATCAGCTGCTGTAATAAAATCTCATGTGAAAGTTGGAATTGAAAAGGCAAAAGAAATCGGGCTCCCGCAGGAAGTTATTGATATTCTTGCACAGCATCACGGCAGTGATCTTATCAGTTATTTTTATATAGAAGCAATGAATAAGAATGACAAAAATTCTAAGATATCTCCAGAAGATTTTTCTTATAATGGAATACTTCCAATGACCAGAGAAGCAGCAGTAGTTATGCTGGCAGATAGTGTCGATGCTGCGTCCAGAACAATAAAACAGCCCACAACTCCTAAAATTGAGAAACTTGTTTGGAAAATTATTATGGATAAAATCAATAATAAACAGTTAATGAATTGTCACCTCTCTCTTTCGGAACTTGAAGAGATAAAAACGAGATTTATCGTAATTCTATCAGGAAGATACCATACAAGAATTGAATATCCCGAATTGCCTGAGGTGAAAAAAACTTGAATACAATTGATATAATCGTTGAAAAAGAGACTGGCCTGGAAAAACCGCCTGATGAATTCTCACTGGATTTTATATATTCAGTATTGGATTATCTTGATATTGATAATAAAGAAATTTCCATAGTGCTGACGGGAGATAATTCAATCTCAAAATTAAATAAAATGTATAGGAATAGAGACGAACCAACAGATGTACTCACATTTTGTCAAAATGAGGAGATAGAAACGTTCTCTATAGAAGCATTCTCTATAGAAGACAATTCCAATTGCCTTGGCGATATTATAATATCACTTGATACATTGAAAAGAAATACTATTTATTTTAAGGTTACCTTTGAAGAAGAATTAAACAGACTTTTAATACATGGTATTTTGCATTTATTGGGTATGAATCATGAAACAAATAATAAAGATGAAACAATGCTTATTCTTCAGGAAAAAATATTAAAAGAGTTAAAACCATTATATTAATGATAAGACAAGCGGAGCAGATTTTTGAAACAGAATATTTTTACTAAAATATTTCCCTTTATCGTAAAAAAAACTTTACCGGAAGAAATATCTGAGAAACAGGATATGATTAAGGGAATTGAAGAGCTTTCCAGGACAACAGTAAAAGAAGTAATGGTTCCGCGAATTGATGTAGAATTTGTATCAATTGATGATGAATCTGCTTCTCTTCTTGGTTCTATTTCAGAACTGGGATTTTCGCGGTATCCTGTCTTTAAAGATACAATAGACAATGTTATTGGTATTCTTTACGTGAAAGATATTTTAAAAAACTCTGAGAACCTGCCTGAAGTTTATGTTAAAGATATTATTAGAAAACCGTTTTTTGTTCCCGATAGCAAGAAATTGGATGATCTTCTTAAAGAATTCAAGCGGCGGAAAGTCCATATTGCTGTGGCAATTGATGAATATGGTGGTGTATCCGGTATTATTTGTATGGAAGACATTCTTGAAGTAATTGTTGGAGATATTCAGGACGAATTTGATGATGAGAAAGAAGACTTTATCAAATTGGGAAACGGTATATATTTATGTGAGGCGAGAGCCCAAATAGACGAAATAAATAATACTCTGGGCATTGAATTACCGGATGATGATTTTGAAACACTTGGAGGATTTGTATTTGAATTGTTTGGAAGAATACCTGAAACACTTGAAAAAATATCTTTAAAAACAAACACCGGCAATATTGATTTTATAGTACAGGATATTGAGGGGCACAAAATAAACACCATCAAACTAGTCATTAGAAACATTTGATACCGACATTGACATTGGAGCTTGTATTTCATATATTTGTGACGTCTTAATTAAATATTTTTGGAGGATGATTTTATGAAAATCGCTATAAACGGATTCGGCAGAATAGGAAGAAATGCATTTAAGGTAGCTTTTGAGCGTGACAACATTGATGTTGTTGCAATTAACGATTTAACCGATCCTAAAACATTAGCTCATTTGTTAAAATATGATTCAACATATGGAGTATATAATAGAAAAGTAACTGTTACTGATACTGCAATCATTGTAGATGGGAAAGAGATAAAGATTTTAGCTGAAAGAAATCCCGCAAACCTCCCATGGAAAGAGATGGAAGTTGATGTGGTAATTGAATCTACTGGTGTGTTCAGTACTGCTGAAGGCCCAAGAGGCGGATATAAAGATCATATTAAAGCTGGTGCAAAGAAAGTTATTCTAACAGTTCCCGCGAAAGATAAAATTGATCAGACTATTGTTATCGGTGTTAATGACGAAGACATCGATAAATCTAAAACAGCGTTCTCCAATGCATCGTGCACAACAAATTGTCTTGCTCCGGTTGCAAAGGTTTTGAATGATTCTTTTGGAATAGTGAAAGGACTTATGACAACTATTCATGCATATACCAATGATCAGGTTATTTTAGACCTGCCGCATGGTGATCTGCGTCGAGCCCGCGCTGCAGCCTTATCAATTATTCCCACAACAACAGGAGCTGCCAAAGCAGTTGGACTTGTTATTCCGGAATTGAACGGAAAACTTAATGGGATGGCTATGCGTGTTCCGACTCCAACCGGGTCAATTGTAGATCTGACTTTTGAAGTTGAAAAAGATTGTTCAGTTGAAGAACTGAATGCAGCCATTAAAGCTGCAGCTGAAGGTTCCATGAAAGGTATTCTTGAATATACTGAAGACCCGATTGTCTCAGTTGACATAAAAGGTAATTCCCATTCATCAGTTTTTGATTCACTGTGTACAATGAAAATGGGTGATAAATTCTTTAAAATCTGCTCATGGTATGATAATGAAATGGGTTATTCTACCAGAGTAATAGATTTAGCTGAGAAAATTATTTAATTACAAGGATTTAATAAAATGAACTTAAGAACTGTTAAGGACCTTGATTTACAAGGTAAAAAAGTCCTTATACGAGTTGATTTTAACGTCCCCCTCAAAGAGGGGGTCGTTACAGATACTACCCGTATTGAGAGTGCACTCCCTACAATTCGCTATATACTTGAACAGGAAGGGACATCACTTATTGTTATGACCCATTTGGGACGGCCTAAGGGGGTTTTTGATAGTACATACAGTCTGTCACCGGTAGCAGTAAAGTTTTCAGAATTGATTGGAAGGGAAGTTATAATGGCTCCCGATTGTATCGGTAAAGAAGTGCAGAAACTAGCCGAAGGATTGAAACCTGGACAGATTCTTCTTCTTGAAAATGTTCGTTTTCATAAAGAAGAGACTGAAAATGACTCAGAATTTTCAGAGGAGTTAGCATCTCTTGGAGATGTATATATAAATGATGCTTTTGGAACAGCGCATCGTGCACACGCTTCAACGGAGGGAATAACAAAATATTTGCCTTCTGCTGCTGGATTTTTAATTGAAAAAGAGACGAAATTTTTTGCACCTCTTCTTGACAGCCCTGATAAGCCTTTTGTTGCAATTATTGGCGGAGCAAAAGTATCATCAAAAATTGGGGTACTTGAATCACTTCTCAAGACATGTGATACGTTGATAATAGGTGGAGGGATGTCATTTACATTTCTTACCGTATTAGGTAAAAGTATCGGCAATTCATTATTTGAGGAAGATTATCTTGAAACAGCTGAAAAACTTCTTGAGAAAGCAAAAGCTGTTGGTGTTGAGATTGTTTTGCCCGTTGATCATATTGCAGCAAATACATTTTCAGAAGATGCAGAAGCAGTTTTAATTGATGATATGAATATTCCAGAGGGTATGCTTGGCCTTGACATAGGACCGAAAACACTTGAAAAGATCGGAATTATTTTAGAAAAAGCAGCATCAATTATATGGAATGGCCCTATGGGTGTGTTTGAATTTGAGAAATTCTCCAAAGGAACTATAGCAGTTGCTGAAATGGTAGCCTCCTGTAAAGGTACTACAGTTGTTGGCGGAGGTGATTCAGTTGCAGCGGTTAATAAATTTGGTTTTTCAAATCGTATTGATCATGTTTCTACAGGTGGCGGAGCATCTTTAGAGTTTCTCGAAGGTAAAGTTTTGCCAGGTTTAGCAGCATTACAAAAATAGGAGCTTAATGATGAGAAAAACATTTATTGCAGGTAACTGGAAAATGAATATGACTGCATCTGAAGGGAGAGCATTTGCGGCAGAATTGACTGCAGGCAATCTTGACAAAGGTGTTAAAATTTTAATAGCACCGCCATTTACCACTTTACAGGCTGTAGCAGAAGTAGTAAAAGATACAAACATCCTTCTGGGTGCTCAGAATATGTCAGATAGTGAATCCGGTGCTCACACTGGTGAAATATCACCAGCAATGTTAAAGGAAATTGGTGTAGATGCAGTAATAATTGGCCACTCAGAAAGGCGAATTATTTATAAAGAGGATGATAGTTTTATTAATAGAAAGGTAAAACTTGCTTTAAAGCATGGTTTTGAGGTTATCTTCTGTGTCGGTGAAACACTTGAAGAAAGAGAATCAGGTAATGTTGAGAATGTTGTACGGTCTCAGCTGGTAGGCGGGCTTCAAGACATATCAACTCGTGAACTGCAATCTGTTACCATTGCCTATGAACCTGTTTGGGCAATAGGAACTGGAAAAACAGCTTCTCCGGAAGATGCTGATGATGTTCATGCATTTATTCGAACAGAGATAGAGAAATTGTATGATATTAAGGCAGCTGATGCTGTCATAATTCAATATGGCGGTTCTGTTAAAGCTGAGAATGTTAAAGCGCTTATGAGTAAACCAAACATAGATGGTGCCTTGGTTGGGGGTGCTTCTTTAAAGTTTGAGACTTTTTCCCCGATTGTTAATTATAATAAATAACAATTTTGGGATTTTAAAAAAATACAATAAATCGGAGTAACTGTATGGGTGTATTTGGGATTATATTATTAGTACTTTTTGTTATTGTCTGCATAATATTGGTACTTCTTGTAGTAGTTCAGGGAGAAAATAGTCAAGGTCTTGGCGGGATCTTCGGTGGTGCCAGTGATACTACTTTTGGGACTCAGTCCGGCAACATAATGACAAAAATTACGTATATAGTGGGGGCCTCTTTTCTTGTCCTTGCTTTTGGAATAGGTTTTTTGAGTCGTACGCCGGACACACCAAATCTTCTTGATTCTTTTCAGAATGACACTGTTGTTGAACAGACTGAGAACTGGTGGAATGAACCTGAACCTGAACCTGAATCAGAATAACTATTTTCAAGTAAGGAGTATGACATGAAAGTAGGCATTGTAGTCGTATACGAGTCTTCAAAACAAAAAATTATTGAGATTGCAAAGGGACTTGCTGATGGGATAGCTCAGAATGGACATACTGCTGAAATCATTGATGCTGTACTTGAATCTGAAAAAAAATTGACTTTTTATAACTATGTAATATTGGGAACGGAAGCAAGCACCACTTTTGGCGGGAAAATACCGAAAGGTGTACAAAGTTACCTTTCTCAATGCGGTTCTGTTTCAGGGAAAAGATCTTTTGCTTTTATTCTAAAAAAAGGGTTTAGAACAGGCAAAACTCTAAGTACTCTCATGAAGGCTATGGAGTTTGAGGGAATGTTTATTAAATATTCTGAGATTATCAAAAGAAGAGAAGATGGTAAGGAAATTGGGAAAAGATTACGGATAGAATAAAGGACTGCTGTAAATAAATATTGAATGGAGTACAAGAAATGAAAATAAAGCGAATAATTCTATTAATTATTATTTTATCGGCAGTAGTTGTTCCTGCCTTTTCTCAAATGATGCTTCAGCCAGTTGCAGTTGTTAATCTGTTACGTCCGGAAATGATATCTAGAGAGGCACTAGATGCTAAAGTAGTAGAGCTGAAGGCAGCTAACAACAATCAGGAGCTGCAGGAATCTGAAGTTCTGGATATTATGATAAACGATATTTTAGTACTGCAAGGTGCTGAGCAGGCTGGTATTGTGTTATTAGATAAAGATTTGAACACACTAGTTGCAAATCAGAAAAGATCAGTAGAGAGTCAGGTCGGGCGCAGTTTGACAGATGCAGAATTTACAAGTGTAATTATGCAGGCATACGGTATGTCTATGGAAGATTTACGCACAAAAATTAAACAAAATTATATTGTCAACGCATATATCAGACAAGCAAAAAGTGAGATGGTAAGCAATATACCTGGTCCATCCGAAGATGAGATAAAAACTTTTCATAAGAAAAATGCTGCAAGTTTTATTAATTCCGAATACATTCATATAAGCCATATATTTATTAGTAAAAGTGATCCTGCCGTTCTAAATCCGAAAGAGAAAGCGGAAACAGTGTATCGTCAATTTGAATATGGAACAAAAAGTTTTGATGCATTGGTATTAGAATTTTCCCAGGACGAATCCACAAAATTTATTGGCGGTGATATTGGCTGGTTTGCAATTGATGATACTGTCAGCCGCCAAATTTTCTCCGATAGTTTTTTTGATGCGGTTTTTTTACTGGAAACCGGCGAGGTGTCTTCCGTGTTGGAATCCAAAACAGGATATCATATTGTTAAGATTCTTGATCATACATATCCGAAATTGCTGTCATTGAATGATCCGTTAAGTCCAGATAATACTATGACAGTCAGACAATATATAAGCCAAACGCTTTATGTTGAAAAACAGCAGAAAGTCTTCTCGGCTGCAGTCTCTGAGCTTGTTAAAGAATTACGGTCAGAAGCAGAAATTACTAACTTACTTTAAAAGGCGGGACGGATTTTGTCCAGATTATGAGTTCAAGACATAAAGCTCGCGAATATGCTTTAAAAGCATTATTTACGCTTGATTTTTATAAAAAAAACAAACAAACAGACACTTTTGAATATTTTCCTACATTAAACGAAAAGGAAATATCTGAACTTCATGATGAAACATGTATCTATGTTAGATATTTAGTTGGCGGAACACTGGAAAATCTTGAGAAAATTGATTCATTAATTGTTGCATATTCAGATAATAGAGCAATTGATAAAAT
>JADHUD010000070.1 GCA_016784705.1 Spirochaetia bacterium
GCTATCTTTTACCTGTCCCATGTTTCCTCCTGGTGCTTGCGGTTTGGTTATTTCAAGTATACCAGTGATTCATGGGACTTTTTCTTTTTTATCCCCTTTTTTCTCCTATTTTTGGCGACAGTTCATTTTACCGCGCGCGCCCTTGTTTCCAATCCCGAATTTTTCTAGTATTTTATGGTTTCTTTGATTTTTTCCCAGCATTGACTGATAAGCACGCCGAGTTCTTCATCCCACTCAACAATAGTTTTGCCGTTTGTCATAGCCATGGTAAATTTTTCGTTATAGGGAATTTCTGCCAGCAGTACAATATCCTCTTCAACAACGAAGTTTTTTATAGCATCTGATATACCTTTATTTAAATCTGACTTATTTATTATACAACCAGCTTTGATTCCAAACTTCTTTACAAGCTCATACACTCTTTTCAGATCATGAATTCCCGATACAGTAGGTTCTGTAACCAGCACTGCAAAGGAAGCACCCGACAGAGAAGAGACAACGGGGCATCCAACACCCGGAGAGCCATCAACCAGGACAAAATGCTTTTCCTGTTCGTCAGCAAGCAGTTCAGCCTCCTTTTTCACTCTGGCCACCAACTTCCCGGAATTTTCAGCACCAATATTTAAACGGGCATGTACCATTGCAGTCCCTGTTCGTATTTCCGACAAAAACCATTTCCCTACATTCTGCTTTGTGTTTGTAATTGCTTGAACCGGACAAACGAGGGCACAGTAACCGCACCCTTCGCATCCCAAAGGATCGACAATACATTTACTGGCTTTTATGGAGATAGCATCAAATCTGCAAACATCACGGCATTTTTCGCAGTTGATACATATTTCCGGGTCTATACATGCAAGTTCTCCGCTATAAAAATCGATTGCTTTCCCAAAATCCGGTTTCATCAGCAGATGCATATCAGCCGCATCAACATCACAATCTGCAATAATTACCTCATTACCGCCAAGAACCGCTAAAGATGCCGTTATAGATGTCTTTCCAGTTCCGCCTTTCCCGGAGATTACAACTATCTCTTTCATTTATTACCCTGCTTAAACCTATCAATATAGTTGCTGATCTTTTCGACTGCATCTTTTACTGAAGGAATTACTGAGTATAAAAGATCACCCTTCGCGTAAGTTTCTGCAATTTTCCTATCATTTGGAATAAAGGCAATAATTTCAATATTTTCTTGCTTACAGAACTCTTCAACCTTGTTATCACCTATTCCATGCCTATTAACTACTACAGCTATCGGTTTTTTTAACTGCATTACCGTATTGACAGTAAGTTTAAGATCATGCAGGCCAAAAGGAGTTGGTTCTGTCACAAGTATTACAAGATCTGAATTGCGGGTAACTTCAATAACCGGGCATGCTGTTCCTGGAGGAGAATCAAGTATTTGCATGAGTTCTTTATTGAAATTATCATCAACATATTTCAGAGTCTGTTTAATTAACGGTACCGCCTGTTCTTCACCAATAATCAATTTGCTCTCAATAAAATGCAGCTTTCCTGACTGGTAAGATTTAAGTTCTCCCATTTTTTTTGATTTCATAGGAAGCGATCCGGCAGGACAAAGTTCAGAACAGGCATAGCAGCCATGGCACAATTCGGGAAAAACCATTACCATTTCACCCATTTTCAGCACAGCATTGAAATTACATACTGTTTGGCAATTCCCACAGAGAATACAGCTAGCATTTGTCCATTCAGGAATCTTTTTACATATATCTTCCGAATGAATAATTTCGCCCTGAATAAAGAGTCCTGAGTTAGGTTCTTCCACATCAAGATCTGTGAGGATACACTCTCTGCTTTCGGCAATAAATGATGCAAGATTGGTAGAAAGAGTTGTTTTCCCCGTTCCACCTTTCCCGCTTGCAATTGCTATTTTCATTAAAATATTCTAATGATGCTGACCTGTTCCATGGTCATGATCGCTGTCACAAAGGTTATCACCGTTTTCCAGCTCACTCTGCAGATATTTTCTTACCAGTGCAGCAGGATCTTCTGCACCAATGCCCATATATACTTCGATATTATTTTTTTTAAACAAATCCTGAGCCATAACACCCATACCCCCGGCTATTATGGTAGAAACACCCTGTTCTGCCAAAAATACCGGGTATGTCCCCGGTTGGTGAACGGGTGGATCCAGATAACTCTCCTTTACAATACTATCATTTTCTACTTCAATAAGTGCAAAACTTTCACAGTGGCCAAAGTGAGCACACAATTTTTTATTTTCTGTTGGTACGGCAAAAATTTTTTTCATCAATCCCTCGTTTTTATTTATATTTATTCTTCTACAGCTTTCATTTCCGCAAGGCGTCCCTCAATTACTTTAAGCTGATCTCTCAGATAAGTGATCTCATTTTCAAGATAATCTGCTTCAGCCTCTTTTGTATTCCCGGCAAAGGGTACTGCCGCAGTAAATGGAGCATATCCATACATGTATCCAGCGCCCATAAATCGTCTGGCAAAACCTCTTCCAGCACCTCTTGCGAAACCGCCTGTAACTCCCAGGTTATTATAACCCGGCGTACTGAATCCGTTGCAGAAGCCTGCACCTCTGCCTGTCATTTGCCCCATTCCATTAGGACCTCTTCTGTCACCTCTTGGCATACTATTACCTCCTGCCATAACGGCCATGTTCTCGACAACAATTACCATGACCAAATCCGCCAGCCAGATCAAGTAGATTTCTTGATCCACATCCCGGGCACCTCTCAATATCTGTTTCAAATGCAACATTGAACATATGTCCACAATTACGACATCGAATAAGGTTTCCCCTAAAATGAATATTGCCTCCCTCTATCTGAAGATGTTTTCCTTCGATTAGGAAACAGGAAATTTTTTTCCTGGCTTTATCTATCAGTCTGGAAAAGGTTGAACGGGATATCTCCATTTCAGTTGCAGCTTCTGTATGCTCCATTCCTAAATAATCAGCCAATCTAACGGCTTCAAACTCATCCAGTTCTAATAAAAGCAACTCTTTTTCGTTCTTTTGAACTCCTGTTGGTTTGAAATCAGCATACAATGGCGGCCTGAGAACAACCCGCTTCATCTTTGATCTTGACATAACCTTTCCTTACTATTCACAATATAATGAACTTATGTTCATATGTCAATAGATTTTTTTTACATCTTAGCAGGATTTCAGTAAGGTTTGAGATGAAAAAGGTGGGAAAGTACAAAATTCCAGTGGTTATCAGTGAGAATACAGAAAAATAATTTTCTTAGTTAAGTTTTGTTAAGGTCCATGCTATAAAGATGCTATTTATCATCTCCATGGACTCGTTTCTGTTCAAAAAGGTGCTTTCTTAATTTTGCTGACAACTCTGCAAAGCTGGTAGCAAGATCAGTTTTCTGAACAATTATAGTATCAGGAAGATTTAAGCTTTTCGGTGCAAAATTCCAAATACCTTTGATCCCGGCTTCAACAGCCATTTCCGCAACAAGCTGTGCTGCATCAGCCGGTACTGTTATGACTGCTATATTAATTCCAAGTTTTTTGACTATATCAGCTAGATCTTCAATCTGTGATATTACTATTCCGCCCATTTGACTTCCGACCTTTCTCCGGTCTTTGTCAAAAACAGCAACTATTCTCAATCCATTATTCTCAAAACCCTTATACCCTATTAAAGCAGCACCAAGATTTCCTGCCCCAATAAGAATTGCATCAGTGGTATTATCCCATCCAAGATATTGTTCAATTCCAAGAATGAGTTCACAAACCTGAAAACCAACTTTCGGCTTCCCCTCAACTCCGGTACAGGCCATATCTTTTCTCACCTGTATTGGTTTTAGTTTTAATTGTTCTGCAAGTGTTGTTGCTGATATCCACATCTGACCCTGATTAGCATGATCTTTAAGCAAGCGAAGGTAAGCAGGAAATCTTCTGATTGTAGGAAGAGGAATTGCATAATTTTCTTGTTTATTCATAAAAATATTATACCTACTTTTTAACCAAATTAAAAGAAAAATAGATCACTTTCCACTTTTCTGCGCTTTTCACTACTCTAATTCTATCTTCTCCAACATTTCTGGAATATTTTTTACTCCGTCAAGTACTAAAAATGGTCGGTATGCAAATTTATTTATTATTTCCCGGCTAGTCACTCCCGTCAAAACCAGCAGACTATCAATCTCAGCCTCAATACCAGAGAGTATATCCGTATCCATACGATCACCTATTATAACTGTCTCTTCCCGTTTGCACCCTAAACGTTTAAGTGCAGTACGCATCATTAATGGATTAGGTTTTCCTACAAAATAGGGAGTAACTCCTGTAGCTAGAGCTATAGGTGCAATCAATGCTCCAGTAGCAGGCATAATTCCTTTTTCGATAGGACCGGTCAGGTCCGGATTAGTCCCTACAAGCCTGGCACCTCCCACAACAAGATTTACCGCATGTGTTACTGAATCAAGATTGTATGCCTTTGCTTCCCCTACAACTACATAATCCGGATTAATTTCGTTCATGGAATAACCTACATCATATAATGCGTTAATTAGTCCTGGTTCACCTATTACATACGCTGTACCATTCGGTTTCTGAGTTTGAAGAAAAATAGCAGTAGCAAGAGCTGATGTATAAAAATGTTCTTTACTAATTGAAACACCCAATCTTGCAAGTTTCTGCTGCAGCTCCATAGGCGATTTCTCACTAGAATTTGTAAGGAATAAATATTTTCTTTCATTTTCCTGTAACCAGTCAATAAACTCTTTAACCCCATCCAAAAGCCTGTTTCCATGATAGATAACTCCATCCATATCACAGATAAAGGCCTTTTTATTACGAATTCTTTCAATCTTTTCCTGCATATTCATTTTATACCCTTTATTTGAGCCAATTTCAAAATGCTTCGCATTGTTGGAAATTGGCTTTTGAAGTTTGCCTATATATTTCAAATAAATAATTATTTATTTGAAATACAAACTTCTGACCAAATCGTCGAAATTTTTAAATAAAATCATTTTGAAATTTCCTCATTTAATAAAAAAATTGACACATTTACAAGTCAGATAACAATCGCAGCTTTCTGATGATATCTTCCACCAACCATTCAGGAGTAGATGCTCCAGCTGTTATCCCAATTGTATCAAAGGTAAGCGTAAGCAGCTTTGAATCCAGCTCTTCTTCTCCGGACACATACCATACAGGGGTCCCAGACTCCTTTACCATCTCAAATAATCTACGCGTATTTGCACTTTGCTTACCGCCAATGACTAATATCGCATCCGCCACGGCAGTAAGCTTTGTGAGTGCTTTCTGCTGGTTTAATGTTGAAGGACAAATACTGTCAATTATTTCTAAATCTGCCGCAGTTTCAGAAAATCTTTCAATCAGCTTTTTATATATGTTTGTATACCTGTCTAAAGAAAACGTTGTCTGAGACAATATAACTGATGAAAGAGAATAATCTATTGTGTCGGGTATATTTTCCGGTTCGTCGATGACAAAAACAAGCGGATACCCTTCTACTGCTCCCAGTACTGCATGCACTTCACCATGTTCAGGATTTCCTGCAATAAAAATCTGTTTACCCTCTGTTGCATATTTTCTGACCAGTTGCTGTGATCTTAGGACTCTCTGACAGGTACCGTCAATAATTTGGTATCCATTTTCCAGAAAAGCAACTCTTTCGGATTCAGGAATTCCATGTGCCCGAATTACGGCTAATCCAGGGCTTGCCTCTTCAGGACTTCTGATTTCTCTAACTCCCATTTCAACCCGGAGCTTTTCAAGAAACATTTCATTGTGGATAAGCGGGCCAATCGTATAAACAGGCATACCCAGTTTCTTTCCCAACTCGACTGCATCATATACAGCATT
This sequence comes from Spirochaetia bacterium, assembly GCA_016784705.1. Lineage (GTDB taxonomy): Bacteria > Spirochaetota > Spirochaetia > JABMQR01 > JABMQR01 > JABMQR01. The sequence goes on from JADHUD010000070.1 coordinate 5,849, forward strand.
AACCGCCGTTCGCACTCCCGAGCAGAAACCCATAACTTCTGATCGTATAATATTCATAATGTTACTTCCTGAGGAACCTTCATGCTGACAGCAAAACCATGCCCCACCGGCAGCATTGTAGAGTAGTAACGTGTATCTGAGAAAAGCTGTTTATTATATGTATCAATATACTTTCCAAGTCCTTTCCTGATAGTAGTATTTACCAGAAAAAGAGTATCATCGGTTATCAGCAGACCACCCGGTTTCAGCAGGCGGTACAGATCCTCATACAGTAAAGGGTAGAGATATTTACCGCAATCCTGAAAAATCATATCATAGGTTCCTGATTCGGTTTCTGCAAGTTCAGGAACGACTTGCTCTGCATCGCCAAACCGTTGATCAACAAATTCAGACAAACCTGCCTTTTCGATATTATCCTTAGCCTCTTGCCCGGTACGTTCATGATTATCAATAGTGATAAGTTTTCCGCCACCCCCCACTTCCTTAACAGCACCACCAAGCCAAATTGTTGAGTAGCCTATACCTGTTCCCAGCTCCAACACCTTTTCTGCATGAGTTACACGAATCAGCAAAGAGATGAGCTTAGCTGTCTCCCTCTCCACAAATGGTTGAATATCACTCCGAAGCACTGCATCCTGCTCAAGTTGTTCTGTAAGCATTATATCATGAGATAGAAATGAGTAGAGATAGGATCGAGTTCCCAAAATTTTTACTCCTATTTGAACTAATAAAAAAATATACCATATTCCTTTCAATTTGAATACTCTGGGCAAAATGAGGATTAAAAAAGCTTCCCCACTGCCCGGGCGTACCAAAAAAAACCACCCGGTTATAACTCCGGATGGTCTGTTAACATATATTCAAACAACTGGTTCATTCAAAACTCATGTAAAACATTGTATAATTTTTGAAGTTTGAAATCGGCTAAACTATTTTTTTCTTTTACCTTTCAATTTCCTCTGTGCTGTTGTGATCTCAATCTCCTTAACAACAGGAGTTGGTGAATTCTTACCTAATTCAGCTTCAACTTCTTCTGCAAGAATTGCTTCAGGAGCTTTCCCCAAATGTCTTGCCTTTCTTTTAAGTCTTGCCTGAGTTAATGCAAGCAGTACTGGAGAGGCAATAAAGATTGATGAATACGTTCCAACAACTATACCAACAAGCAGGTTCAAAGCAAAAAGCTGAATTGTTCCTCTTGCAAAGATAAACAGAGGGAGTACAGCAAATAAGGTTGTCAGAGATGTTATCAATGTCCTGCTCAGTGATTGTGTAATACTAATGTTAGTTATTTTCTCGAATCTGGTTCCTTTTAGTAATTTTGTATTTTCTCTGATTCTATCAAAAACAACAATCGTATCATTTAATGAATACCCGATAATTGTTAATACAGCTGCTATGGTAGTTGTAGTTACTTCAAGCCTGAATACGGCAATAAACCCTATCATTATAAGAATATCATGTGCCAGCGCTGTAATTGCGGCAAGAGCTGAGGAAAATTGAAATCTTATCCAGATATAGATCATAATGAGGGCAAGCGCAACTACTACCATTATAATTGATCGGTATGTCAACAGATTTGAAAATTTTGGTCCAACATAATCCGACTGTTTAACAATAACATTATCAGATCCGAAATTGTTCTCCATTAGGTTGAAAATCTGTGCTTCGAGATCCTCTTTAGTACCATCAGTTTCAGTTGCAACCCGTATCTGGAACTCCTGCAAGTAATCATCACCTACAATCTGTACTTGCAATGAACTGCTCAAATCGCCAAGAGCCTCACGGACTGCATCTATAGAAATGTAACTATCAGTATTACTGTTTGCTGCGTTTATAACTGTAGGGGTACTGGAAAGTGTATAAGGAAGTCCAAGACCTGTAGCAATAGTACTGCTCGGAACACCCTCTCTGACCACTGATACTGTCACATCTTCAAAATCCTGAAGCTTTGCTGCCAATGCATTAAAAGTTGTAAAATCATTTGATGAAAGAGGAGTTCTTTTTACTCCATCTTCATTCCTGACCTCAATAACCATATTTCCATTTAAAACATTTAACGTAACATCATCTGCACCGCTGTAAGAGACTGACATAACCTGTTCAGCAATTTGTACCCGCTGGCTCAGACCTGCTTCAAAATCAATTCCCAGATTAAAACCGCTGTTGATGATCCATCCGGCAATACCACCGATTATCAGCAGGGATGACAATGCGAAAAACAGGATTCTATGCTTTGTAAATTTAATTATAGTTTTATTTTTCATTTGATCCTCCAGCTGATCCGGAGTTTATTGATTTTTACTTTTTGAACAAAGAAATCAAAAACCAGTCTGGAAACAAACAGCGCAGTGAACATTGATGTGATAATACCGACAGCCAATGTATTTGCAAACCCCTTCACACCGCCAGTACCAAGCTGAGCAAGAACCAGTGCTGCAATAAAAGTAGTAATATTTGCATCCATAATTGTCCAGAAAGCTTTATTAAATCCAGCCTTCACTGAGGCTCCTGCTGATTTTCCAAGACGATACTCTTCTTTAATTCTCTCATAAATAATTACGTTTGCATCTACTGCCATACCAACTGTCAGAATAATACCGGCAATACTTGTCAGCGTGAGGGTAAGATTAAAGGCTGAAAGAACAGCGGTAATTATTATCAGGTTAAGAATCAGCACACCATCCGCAACAAGTCCTGCTCTACGGTAATATAAGAGCATAAAAATTATAACAAGAAAAAAACCAACTGCAATAGCATATATTCCCTGACGAACCGAGTCTTCACCTAAGGAGGCTCCAATTGCCTGCTGATTTGCAACATCAAGAGCAATTGGGAGTGCAGCAGTCTTTAAAACGATAGCCAGGTCTGATGCCTGATCAGAGGAGAAACCGCTCATTCTTACGGAACTTCTAATAGCTTCAGAAATTGTTGCCTGAGCTTTAATTTTCTTATCCATAACTACAGCAAGTCTTTTATTTGTGTTTGTTGATGTTAATTTATAGAAAATTTCACCACCGCTAACATCAAGCTGAAAATTTACTGTAGGTCTGCCGGTAATCGAATCTGTACTTGTCAGTGCTTCGACGATATGAATACCATCCAGGCCAACTTCTTCATACAAAACGCTTTCACCAACTTGTTCATCAATACCATAAGCATCAGGGGCATATACGCCTACTACAATACGTCCAGGGGGTATGAATTCAGGAGTTCGGAGACTTCCGTCATTATTATATTTCTCTGCAGGATTGCTTTCGTAATGTGCAGTCAACTGTGTCGTTAACTCTTCGTCAACTATATGAAATGCCAAACTTCCTTTACCTTTCAGAAAAGAGTTGACTCTTTCAGGGTCTGCAGCTCCCGGGATTTCAACAAGTATCTGACTCGTCCCCTGAAGTCTCAGTTCAGGTTCTGTCAAACCAAATTGGTCAATTCTGTTATTCAGAATTTCCAGATCCTGCTGTACAGCCAAAGCAACCTCAGCTTCTGAGACGCTTCTTTCCAGCTTTGCCTCATAACCAGCCTTATCAGCTTCAAGAAGTATACTCATACCACCGCTTAAATCCAAACCAAGCTGCAGTGCTTTTCCTCTGAAGTCCTTCATATCCAGTAGATCTGAACGATAATACTGTTCCAGTGTATCAAAGAATTTTTGTTCATTGGCAAACCCATTCATTACATTTGCGATTGTCCATGAAGCAGGTACAGCACGATCTGATGCCTTATAGTTATCTTTTGCAATCCCCTTTATAAAAGAGAACTTAGAGGGAAGCATCTCTTCCGGATTGCTTTTTACGAGATTTTTTAATTCACGTAAATCCTGGGCAGCCTGCCCCCGGGCATATTCTTTTATTTGCTCTTTTGATCCTGTAGCCAGCTCTTTCGTTTCCTGTGGTACAAATGCGTACCAGGAAATTGTCGGATAGAGAAAATACCCGCTCACAGCCAGCACAAGGAGCACGACGATTAAACGTCCACGTTTACTCATTTTGCTACTCCAATTGAGATAGAGGTCTTGAAAAAACTGGAAACTTTCTGTTCCCTGCTAATTTTGCTCTACTCTTCTTTTTCAGTTTCTTCAGTTGTCTCTGTTTCTGCTTCTGCTTCTGCTTCTGGAACTTTTGCTGCTTGAGCGGATTTTGCCTTAGTAGACTTTTTCGCCGGTGCTGCAACTTTTTCAACCTTCGGGCTTTCACCTTTTTTCTCAAGAACAGTAGACACTGCACTCTTATTGAATTCAAGTTTTGTGTTGT
>JADHUD010000071.1 GCA_016784705.1 Spirochaetia bacterium
CTATTAAACCTTTTTACATGATAATGGGATTTATTCATCGTTCATTTTCTTTTTTAATAGCTGCATCCTCTTTTGCAGTAGCACGGGGCGGAAATCAGAAATTGTTTATGTATGTTATCATGATAAGCTCCGTTTCAACTTTTTTATTGGGAAATATGGCTGGATCAGGCTGGTGGGCGTGGATGAATGAGATAATTCCCGGAAGAAATAGAGCCAGTTATTTTGGAAAGCGCTCTTCGCTTGCACAAACTCTTAATATAGTTACATTTTTTGCGGCCACGTTTGCACTTGATTATTTCCCTGCTGATACATTTATGGTTTTTGGAATAATTTACACTGCTGCCGGAATATTAGGTATTTCAGAATTCATTCTTCATATTACCGTACCCGAACCACGCAGCGTACAGTTAAACAGATCTAAAATGAAAGCTTCTCTTTTTATTACCCCCTTTAAGAATAAAGATTTCAGAACACTTTGTATTGTTGCCGGGGTATCTATGCTGGGTATAAATATTTCAGCACCGTTTTTTATTCCAATGATTACAAATGCAAATCAGATTGGTGCTCCGGTTATCTGGCTGGGAATAATATTTGCTATTTCCCAGCTTACCTGGGTGATTGTCATACCATTCTGGGGAACAATGATGGATAGGTTTGGAAAGAAACCTGTAGTTATGATTGGGATGATATTTCCGCTAAGCTATCTGGGATATTTATTCATTACTCCGCATAACTATATGTATATTCTTCCAGTTGTGGCTTTTGTAGGGGGGGTGTTTTCACCGGCTTTATACGAGGGTCTTAACCAGACAATGATGTCCCTGGTGCCAAGAAAAGACAGAACTGTCTATATAGCATGGTATTGGGCTTTGCTGGGAAGTATACAGGCTATCGGTCCTATACTCGGTGGATATCTGCTCGAGAATACGGGAAGTATTTCGGTTCTGATATTCAGCAGTGTCGGAGTGATGGTGATTGCTTTTCTTCTCTTTGACACTATTAAGAATGGTAAAGAGTTAAAGTTTACACGGCTTGTGTCCACAATAACCTCCCCAGGTATTATTAAAGCATATTTCAATATTCCTACCCTGGGAAAATCACTAGATAAAGAGAAGGTTGGACGGGCGCTTCATGAGATGAAAGATACCAGGGGTTCTATAGCGCTGGATGAAATAATAGTTCGTCTTGATGATGCAGATGAAGAGGTACGGGAAGAGGCAGTCAGAGCCCTGGGACGCATCGGCGGGGAAGATGCTTCAAAAGTATTAATAAACTGCTTGTCTGATGCTGACTCACTGGTTCAGGTTGATAGTGCAAGGGCGCTCGGTAAACTTGGCGTTCAGGAGGCAGTTCCCTTTCTCATTGAAGCATTGCGAAGTGATGATGAAAAACTTGCAGATGCCTCAGCCCGGGCTCTGGGAAAAATAAATTCACCCGAATCCACTGCAGCATTAATGGGAATGCTGAAAAGTGATCGATCTTTGCGGATTAAGGCAACCAGTGCGGAGGGTATGTCTGAAAGAGAAGAGAGAATTACCGTTCTGCAGGAGATTCTGGAGCTGAGAGACCAAACGGAGAATCCTGTCTTGAGAAAACAACTCTCAATAGCTTTGGGAAATATTTTAGGGAAACCAGGTGAGTTTTATCAGTTTCTTACAGGAACAGAGCTTGCAAGAGAGGAGGCTGTTCAGAAATTATTTAAAGATATCAGGAAACAATTAAAAAGTCTCGGCAGGATTCCGGCAGGAACCATAAAATTTGTACTGCAGTATACATTACCCAATGCTGTTAATTATTACGAAACCAGCAATAATAAAGCAGCTTTCTTGGAGTTGAAAGCGCTGATTTTTCAGCTTCTTTACAGGCACCTTGGTTCCTATGGGGCTGATGAAAATATTTCTGATAAAGATCTGGAACTGCTCTACCGTGAAGCTCCACGGCTGTATGCCGGCTATGCAGTTTTGAAATGGTTTGAAAAAACCCATGCAGACAGAATTGAAGAACTTCAGGATACTGATCTTTTACTGCTGTTTTATGCGCTGAAATTTTACGGATCAGGTAAAATTGCAGAAAACCGCAAAGAGAGAATCAGCAAAGAGAGAAAACAGGCTGACCAAAAACGTTAACGGCTTAATTGTTAACGGTAGCTCTTATTGTCAAGAGGTAGGTATGAAAAAAATAAAAATCGGCATTATAGGTTGTGGTTTAATAACCAGAGAGGCTCATTTGCCCGCTGTTAAAAGACTTACTGATAAACTTGATGTTATAGCTGTCTGCAACAGGTCTGAAGGAAAAGCTATAAACATAGCCAATGAACTGGGGATTCCATTGCATACGGTCTGGACAGATTGGAAGGAGATGATACAAGAGGTTAAAGATTTAGAAGCTGTCCTTATTGCTCTCCCCATACCCCTGAATTATTCTGTCAGTGAAGCCTGCTGTAAGGCGGGATTATCAGTTCTTTGTGAAAAACCAGCAGGAATTAGTGTAGAAGAGGCTGTTGCAACGGGTGATTTCTCGTTAAAATATGGTGTAACTTTCATGACTGCAGAAAATTTTCACTATCAGCCTAAATTTAATAAAGCTGCTGAACTCATACAGGAAGAGATTATTGGAAAGCTCCATAGTATTAGTTGGAATGTATTAAATTATGTAAAAAGTGATAATAATTATAATCAGACAGCATGGCGGGGTGCGGATTTTACTATTCCGGGCGGCTATGTGCTTGATGGGGGAGTTCATGCTGTACATGCTCTTCAAATGATAGCCGGACCAGTAAAATCTGTTTTTGCGAAAGTTAAATCGATAGATAAGAATCTTGGGTCAATAGATACAGCCTTTGCTCTTCTTGAGCATGAGAACTCTGTTGTCACCTCACTGAATCTGGGCTGGAAATCTCTTAATGATGATAAATGCCTGAAACTTTATGGTGATAAAGGCACGCTGGCAGTAAGAGATGATAAAATCGAACAGTTAACTCTTTCCGGAGAAACTGTTGATCACTTTTTTGATACTGAAAATGATTTCTTTCTTCAGTGGTCAGATTTTCTTGATGCCCTTCAAAATAACCGACCACCCAAAATACCAAAACAGATGCCAATTGATGATGTAAAGATCATTATGGCTATTCTGGAGTCTGGTGAAACCGGGGAAAAGGTTTTTCTTTGATTCTCAAACGATAGAAAGAATAAGAATACCTGGTTTGCAGCTTGTTTCTCTACTAGGAACAGATAATAGCTGTAAATAAAAATATTGCATAAACAAAATATTTACTCATTATAATTGACAAGTGCACAAAACTAATATAAGTTATTTTGCAAATGCACAAGAAAATGAAATTAGATAAAATTGACCTGGAAATTGTCAGAGAATTATACGATGGAAGAACTCCTTACAAGAATGTCGCAGATAAAATCGGACTAACAACAAATACTGTCAGGAACAGAGTCAATAAAATGCTTGAAAATGGCGTACTCCAAATAATCAGCCTTGTTGATCCTAACGCCGTTGATCGGCATGAGTCAGCTTTTATTGGTTTCAAGATTCATCCGCGCGATGTAAATACTATTATGGAGCAAATTTCGACTTTAAAAGGAGTTGTTGGAGCTGCTACCGTTAGCGGCCGATTCGATATAATGGCTGTGGTCATGTTTAATGAAGAACACTCGTATTCACGATTTCTTGATGAAGAATTGAAAAAAGTTGAAGGTCTTATCAGTATGGAGACCTTTTTTGCTGTAGGCGGAAAAACCTGGCAGCTTCGCTATGTTTTGTAATAAATCCTAAATCTCTGATTAAGCAGGTATTCACTTTAGAGCCGGAATATGCTCAGGAATAGGCGCAGGAATAGGTGTATACACACAGATAGACAGAATTTTTTACTGGAGGAGATACATTGATGGAATATTTGGATGAGAAGGATCTTGATTATATAGCAATTGGGGCTGCTGTTCTTGGAGCCGGCGGCGGCGGCGATCCCTATGTCGGAAAGCTGATGGCAAAAGCAGCTATTAGAAAGCATGGAAAAGTGAAAATGATAACGGTAGATGAGCTGAAGGATGACAGCTTGATTATCCCTTCAGCCATGATGGGTGCCCCCGCTGTCATGCTCGAAAAACTCCCCAATGGAGGAGAACCTGAAGCAGCTTTCAAGGCATTGGAAACACATCTGGGAAAAAAAGCCGATGCGGTGATGTCTATAGAAGCAGGTGGAATTAACTCCTGCATTCCGATCTATACTGCAGCATGTCTTGGGCTTCCCATTGTTGATGCAGATTCGATGGGCCGTGCTTTTCCCGAGCTTCCTATGACAACTTTCGGAGTTGCCGGGTTGGCTGCAACTCCAATGGTAGTTTGTGATGAAAAGGGTAACAAGTTGCTGATAGAGACAGTAGATAATGCCTGGAGTGAAACATTGGCCAGAACTGCTACCATTGCCATGGGGCTTGCTTCAATGATCAGCATCTATTGTGTATCAGGAAAAGAACTCAAAGATTATGGAGTACGGGGAACTATATCTCTTGCACGCGAAATTGGAAAAAAAATTCTCATGTCGTATTCAGAAAAAACCAGTCCTGTTGAGGCTATTTTAAAGCTTACAGCCGGGGTTCAACTTTTCGAAGGGAAGATCAAGGATGTCCAGCGAAGCCTGACTACTGGATTTGTTTGTGGAAAAGTATTTTTTGATGGGATCGAAAATGATAAAGGATCCTCATTTGAGATGGATTTTCAAAATGAAAATCTGGTCGGTTTTAAAAACGGCATTCCAGCGGCAATGACTCCTGACTTAATCACTGTGCTGGACAAAGAGACTGGGATGCCGATTACTACTGAAAATTTAAAGTATGGTCAGAGAACCAGTATTATCGGAATGCCATGTGATAAGTTCTGGAGAACAGATGCCGGGATTGCACAGGTAGGGCCACGATACTTTAAATATGATCTTGATTATGTTCCCATTGAAATACTCAACCAAAAAGAGGAGCAGGATAATGTACTATAAGCTTGGAATTGATGTCGGCGGTACGAATACTGATGCAGTTATACTGGATGAACTTCATGCTGTAATAGCTAAGTGTAAAAAAGCTACAACTAAAGATGTGTCTTCAGGGATTAAACAAGCTGTTGCACAGGTATTAGCGGATTCTGGAATAGATCCGACCCTAATTAAACATGCAATGCTGGGAACTACTCAAGCTACAAATGCAATTATTGAGAGAAAAAACCTTTTAAAAGTAGGGGTGATTCGACTTTCAGGCCCGTCAGGTCATGGAATTCCTCCTTTTATTGAATGGCCGGATGATATGCTAAAAGCCGTCAACTCAGCCTATTTTGTAGTTAAGGGTGGGTATGAATATAATGGAGCGCTCATATCTGCACCGGATAAAGAGGAAATTTATAATGCTGTTATCAAACTGAAAGAGCACGGCATTGAATCTTTGGCCATTTCCTGTGCATTTGCTCCAGTCAATAATGAGCAGGAAAAGCTTGCTGAATCTATTGCAATTGAAGTGTTCGGAGAAGATTTTCCCATAACCATGTCACATAGTATCGGAAGTATTGGTCTTATTGAGAGAGAAAATGCTGCTATTTTAAATGCAGCAATTCGTGAGCTTGCCAGAACTGCATATGGATCATTTCAAAACGTGCTGCTTGAGCACGGAATTCATGCAGATCTCTTTATAACACAGAATGACGGCACGCTGATGTCCATTGAATATGCAAAACTTTTCCCGGTTCTCACTATAGCGTCCGGGCCGACTAATTCATTGCGGGGCGCTGCATTTCTCTCTAAAAAGGATGAGGCTATCGTAATAGATGTCGGCGGAACAACAACCGATGTCGGTGTCTTGCGAAAAGGATTTCCCCGCGAGTCAACAGCAGCTGCTGAGATTGGCGGAGTAAGAACAAATTTCAGGATGCCGGATCTTATAACAATCGGCCTTGGAGGAGGGTCCCTTGTTCAGGACCAGGGAGATGCGGTCATTATCGGTCCGCAATCAGTTGGTTATATGATTCATACAGAAGCCCTTATCTTCGGCGGGGAAACCATAACAGCTACGGATATTGCTGCAGCCTGCGGGATGGCTTCACTTGGCGATCCATCTTTGACAAAAGGTATATCGCCTTCACTTGCTGCAAGAGCCATTGATACCATCAAACTGATTGTTGAAGGCATCATTGATAAGATGAAAACCTCATCTGAGGATGTTTCGGTCATTGTTGTAGGCGGAGGAAGTATACTTATTCCCGATACATTGCACGGAGCTTGCGAAGTAATAAAACCAGAGCACTATGAGGTGGCAAATGCTATTGGAGCGGCCATAGCTCAGGTTTCCGGGAGTGTGGATGGGGTTTATGACGTTACTTCGAAGGGAAGGGAAGCAGTAATTGAAGAAGTGAAAGCTGCTGCAGTCAATGAAGCTGTAAAAGCCGGTGCTGATGCGGCGAGTGTTGAAGTGGTTGAGATTGAGGAGATTCCGCTCGCTTATCTTCCCTCCAATGCAGTACGGTTTCGAGTTAAGGCTGTTGGTAACATTTCTATTCAGTGAAATCTATTATGTGAAGTCTATTCAGTAATGAAAAAATATGCTTTTAAAAAACAAAGGAGATGAGTAACATGGCAGAGAAAAAGATTGCAGCACTAGAGGATTATGGATCTACACCTGTACCTGAGGGTAAAGGAAAAGGCTGGTTTGGAATTGGTATTGTGATGTGGGGAGTAGCCGTATGCTTACCGGCATTTCTCATAGCAGGGCTTGTAGCCGGACCGGCAAAGCTTGGTACAGCCATCGGTGCTTTTCTTGTAAGCAGTTTGATTTTAGGATTGATCGCTATTTTGACTGGTATCATTGGGGCTCAAACACGGTTATCCACAGGCTTAACCATCAGATTTACATTTGGAAAGTATGGTGCTTATGTACTGCAGATGGTCTTGTTTTTCGCATCCTGGGGCTGGTTTGGTGTACAGCTTGGATTTATGGCTGAAGGCTTCGGAAATGGCGGATTGGCTCTTGTTTTCGGCAGTGCGGTTCCTATCTGGGTAATTAAAGTTGCAGGTGGAATTTTGATGACTCTTACGGCTATGGTTGGATTTAAAGCTATTGAGAAACTTACTTTAGTGGCAATTCCTCTCTTGCTGATTTTGATTATTGCAACAATATCAAGTGTTTATGGTGATGGAGTTACTATCGCATCAGCTGCAAATACTACAGCGGAAGGTGCTATGCCTTTCGGCGTCGCAGTTTCAGTGATAGTCGGCTCATTCATCGTAGGAGCCCTTATAGCACCGGATATTACCCGATATGCAAAGAGTAAAAAAGCCGGCGGCTTTGGTATGGCGTTTGGTATGGTAATCGGTTTTCCTCTGGTACTGATCCTGGGCGGAATTATGGTGAAAGGGTCTGGAGGAGAATTTGATTTTTCCCGCATTATGCTCTCAAACAATTCAGGGTTCTGGGCATTTCTTGCCGTTGTTACTATTATCCTTGCTGCTTGGACTACCAATGATAACAATCTTTATTCTGGAGCCCTTTCTATTAATGCGATGTTCCCTAAGATTGATAAATGGGTAATAACTGTTATTTCAGGTGGTGTAGGGATTATTTTTGCACTTGTAGGTATAAATACTTCCGGCGGTTTTCAGACATTCCTGGGGATTCTCACCATAGTAATTCCTCCAGCTGCCGGTGTGCTGATTTTGGACTATTTTATTTTCAAAAGTGATGAGAATAAGGGTTACAACCCCTCGGAAATAGATGCTGTGCCGAATATTAGATTTATTCCCTGTATTGCATGGATACTCGGTTCCGGGTTTGGATTTATTATTCAGTATACGTCTTTAACTTTTACAACTGTAACTGCTCTGGATACTATGATAATTGGAGCAGCGTTCTACTTTGTTATTATGCTGGTCACAAAGAATAAAATAACTCTAACACAAAACGCTTAATAATAATTTTGATTTTAATGCTGCGGCTGTCTCGAAAGAGGCAGCCTTTTTTTTGGTGCGTCCAGCAGGGCAGGGCTACACACTTGGGAGCAAAACTCTTCTGTCAGCCCGAATGCTACTGTACCGGGTACATTTTCCACAAACTGCCACATTTTTTTTTGATGAAGGGGTGATAAGTTTTTAAGGGTAATTTAATAAAAAGATTGGGGTTGGGGCTGGTCAAACTGGGGTAACAGGTTGTAAATGGCAAGTAGGAATCGCTATAGTGAATTCAAATTACCATTTCCGGCTGAACGTGACAAAGGAATTGTCTGGTTGAAGCAGTTGTTAAAAATCTTCTCTTTTAAATGGATTTATCAACTCAACTCCCCTATATATTTGACCTGCATTAAGATCTTCTGAAATAATATATTCACAATTTGATCTTTCTGCTGCGGCGATTATTAGTGAGTCCCAAAATGATAATTGTGATATAACGCTTATATCAATAGCCTGTTCAATGATTTCTAAATCATTATTTACGATTTCCATATTATGGAAATTATGGATAATATTCTTTACAATTATTGGATCAATATTCAGCTTTTTTGTTGCAACTACATAAAATTCTTTTATTACTTGAGTTGAAATGACGGCTTGATAGGTATCAATTACATTTTTTATAATTTCTCTTGCTTTCTTCTTTCTTTCTTTATCTTTATTATCCAATGTATATACTAAAATGTTCGTATCTATAAATATTTTAGACACGGTATAATTCCTCTCTTGTCCACTTTTTATTTTCCGAGGAAGCTTCAACTTTATCCATTAAGGTAAAAGTGTCTTCCAGCCATTTGTCTCGCTTAGGTAATACGGTTTGCTCAATGAGCTTTCTAACCAATACATTAAATGAGATTTTATGTATTCTGGCATATTCACGCCCTGCTTTAAGGACGTCTTCGTCAATTGAAAGCGTAATATTCTTCATAATGCACCTCTTTACACATAATATGTGTACACATTATACATGTCAAGTCTTTTCGCGCGAAGCTTCTTTTTTAATGACCGTATCAGCTGTTATTTTGTCCCGAAGGGTTAGCGTAGTTTTTGAGCATTCAAAAAATATGACAAAAAAATTATGAGTTGAAAACTGCGCGGTACCGGGTACATTTTCCACAAACTGCCACATTTTTTTGGATGAAGTGGTGATAAGTTTTTAAGGGTAATTTAATAAAAAGATTGGGGTTGGGTTGGTCAAGCTGGGGTAACAGGTTGTAAATGGCAAGTAGGAATCGCTATAGTGAATTCAAATTACCATTTCCGGCTGTTTTTAAAAAAATGTTGCGCTCTGTCTTGCACATAACGTTTCGCGGTTATGCGACGTTTTCATTTTTCAATTATACCATAAGTTTTTCTACTTAAAATATTATTAAACTATTCAGCAAGAAATTTAACGCCTTCGATGAGCTGCAAAACTGCGCCGAAGGCTTGGCATGTATTCTTGTGCATGCAAGAATCATTATAAAAGTTTTGTCAGTTCCATCGATTTGTATTATAAACTCTCTTTTTCTAATACATCATCTATATCTTGAAGTCCAAGCCCTACATATTCTAAATTATAACCATTAAAATTTTTTATTAAATTTTTAGATTTATTCTTTAATGCATTCATGTCTATTTTTTGTTTATTCATTTTTACTTCACCTAATAACATTTCCTTTTTTAATTCATCAATACAGATTAAATCAATTTCATTTTCATTTCCTTTCTCCCAATAATTACCGATTTCACTGTATCTTCCTGAATATCTATAAATTTCATGATATAATTTTTCTAGTATAGGGCCACTATAAGTTCTTAGGTTGTCTATTAGTTTCTTTTTTATATAGGCAAAATTATTATTTTCTATGGCAGAACGGTATTTATATACAAACCTAAACCAAAAACGTAAAAAATTATCTTTTATAAAATATTTTTGTATTCTTCCAGTCGGCTTAGAACCTATTGGTTTTATTTTTCCTACAATATCATAATCAATTAGCAATTTTTCTAAATATCCGCCTATATTTTTTTCTAATATTGATTCTATTTCACTACGAGAAGTTCGCCCCTCGGACAGCAATTCTAAAAT